>JBGTHU010000690.1:0-2385 GCA_041745975.1 Mariniblastus sp. | reverse complement strand
TGATGAAGCTTATGATGAATTGTTGAATCTGGAACCAGACAACGAGGAACTCGATTAATTTTGTTTGGCCACAAATTCCTCACGGCAAAGGATCGATATGGCATCTCAAAGGCGTGCGGCAGATAATAATTTACCAGTTGTTAAACGAGTCATGGAAATTCGCGACTCCGTTTGGAACGGTAAAATTTCAATTGTCGCTCGCGCTCCATCAAACTTTCACAACCTCAATGCGAGGACGCCTGCTGTTGGAGATGACGCTGAAAACCAGGTTGGTAACTGTAAATGCCGGCGCATTGATGCCTTTATCGTAGGCGCTGAACACCATGATGGGAAATTCAGATTGCCCGATCAGGTACTGTCATCGTGCTTCAATGAATTGCAAAAATACTTAGATTTGGCAGCATCTCAGGAGTCAATCGAGCCGGAATGCGTCCACCAACTCCGAGTCTGGAGTCGGCGGACGATTGCCGGTTTAAGATTCTTTGCACCGCTACTTCCACGATCTCAGAATCGAAATTTGCAAACACAAATTAAGCGGGTACGCTCGGCAGCCGGGACCGCACGAGATTGTGACGTGATGCTGGAGCGATTGCGTCGTGAAGAGAATAGGCAAAATAAAAAAAAACAGCGGCTCGACAACACCAGCCAACGTGAATTGAAATCTTACTTGAATTCCTTGGTGGCGGAGCGTGAAAGCGCCCAACTTCACCTCTACAAGCTGGTGAGACAAATCAGGAAGAAACAAAAACTTAACGCCAAATTTCAGAAACTGGCTAACTGCCTAACATGCGAAACTGCCCAGTGGACTCCAGATTTTTTTCGGCAATGGGCTCACTGCAGGTTGCTCCATGTCACCGACAATTTTGGCCATTCCGCTATGGAAAGGCCTTCCGATTTAAATTCGTTACATCAATTTCGCTTGCAGATCAAGAAAATTAGGTACACGCTTGAATTAGTGATTGAGCTGGCGAACCCTTGTTCGGTGTTACGAATTCTGCGGCAGTTCAGTCAACTACAGGAGCGATTGGGCAATGTCAACGATTTAGTGGTGTTGTTGGAGCGGTTGGAAAAAGGGCATGTAAAACGTAGCTCGTCCCAAGTTATAAGAAGAGAACCGAATAAGATTCAGATTTTGAAAGTCAAGCAGAAACAATTGAAATCCGAATTAAAAAAACTGCACGCCTTTTTGAAGCCCGCAAAACTCCAACAAATTAAACGTGCCCTTGACCATTTATTGGTCGATCCCAAGAATGGAAAGTGACTTAGTACGATGTTACCGCGGCTAATCAACTCCTTAATATTTAGTTTTGATTGAAGTCGAGTCAGCCAGTTTTGCTTGTGTTTCGTGCATGAAAATTGCACTTGTAAAATTGGCGAAGATGCGATTATTTTTCAGTTTGTAACCGTTCACGGGTATCTATCGCCTGCCATAATCGGCGAATTTTGTAGGAAGGTCGTGAACAGTTGCTTCGTTATTAATATTTGTCATCAACTAAAATTTAAATTACCACCGAGTGTTTAATGGATCCTTTATTGTGGGCTTTTTTATTAGCCGGAGTGGCGATGCTTGTGATCGCTTGCGAACTTTTCATTCCCTCTGCTGGCATTTTAGGGATGGTGGCAACCGGCCTAATCATTGCTAGTATCGTGATGGCCTTTCAAGCCGGCTTTCAAACGGGGGCTATTTTTTTAATGGCCGCGCTGATTATTTTACCGATTCTGATTTTTGCGCTGATCAAAGTTTGGCCTCATACTCCGATCGGACGAAGTATTTTATTGGACGATATCTCACCCGAAAGTCTCTTGCCTCCCGATACGTTTTCAGCCGATCTGCTGGGACAAATCGGAATTGCCAAAACTAAAATGTTGCCCAGTGGCATCGTAGTGATCAATGGAACAAAAATGGATGCCGTTAGCGATGGGTTTCCGATCGATGCCAACCAGCCGATCAAAATCACAGCAATCAAAGGAAATCGAATTTATGTCCAGCCCTTCGAGCCAGCAAATGAATACCCGCAAGAACAGCTTTCCGAACAATCTCTCCCCCGGCGGGACGATGAATTGTTGGCCAAGTCGTTTGAAGATTTAGAACTGGAAGACGACAAGCTTCGATAGTCGAGCCCTTCTTCAGATAGCCTCGAGTTGGACAGCGCCAGTTTCGTGAGCGACAAGACGCTGGCCGTCGGCAAATCTGGCCCAAAAACGGCGGCTAGCGCCTTTCCGTTCGCTTGCAAATCACTTCAAGGGCGGATCAGCCAATTGATTGACGTTGTCCCTTGTCGCCAGGTTACAGGGAGGGTCGGTAGTGACCGCGGGCCCCCCCTCGCCTCGTAAATTCGGATTGCGTTTGATCTCGATGGCGAGTCGTATTGGTCCGAATTTACG
>JBGTHU010000689.1:0-4136 GCA_041745975.1 Mariniblastus sp. | reverse complement strand
TCTTACAACTCAAACAACTACTTTCAGTTTTTTTGATCCCAAAAGAAGTCAGCCACTTTCCGTTTCACCATCCAGTCCGTTTCTTGCTCGCCTCCAAAGGGTCAGACCTGCGTGGAAGATTTTTTTGGAATTGAATGTAACAATCGATCCCTTTCCCGTAATTGAATGTGAGATGGACACAGGCGATCAAAAAATGGGGCAGTTCCTCTCCGGCGAGTCAATTTTCACATCAATTCATTTAGGGACCATTAAAATGAAAAACATTGCGATCACCGGCGTGACCGGGTTGCTGGGAAGAAATCTCTTTTTAGAAATCATCCGAAATAATATTCATCAGCCGGAGTCCGTACGTTACTTCTTGTTTGGGCGAAGCAGCCAATCTGTCTCCCTGAGCGACCGAGTGATTCAAATTCTTGACCGTGAAGGCCCCGACTATTCAGGAATCGAGGAATTTGAAACTATCAAGGAGACAATTCTTCGGAATTGTCGGTTTTTCGAAATCGATTTGTGTGCTCCCAATCTGGGACTCAACCGAGAGGACCTACAGTGGCTTCGCCAGCAATCCATCGATTGGTTTTTCCATACGGCCGCCTCGACGGATTTCCGAGATGGGGAAATGGTCCGCTCCAATTTGAATGCCACCAATGTTCTGGGGACCCAAAAAGTTGTTGATCTGTCCGTGAAACTGGAATCAGCACAATTCGTCTATGTTAGCTCCGCTTATGTATGCGGAAATAACAGCGGGTTGATTTCCCCTAATTCGATCTCGTTTGAACATGGATTTAGAAATAATTACGAGCGTTCCAAGTTGGAGGCTGAGATTTTTGTACGTGATTTTTTTGCAAATCGAAATCTGAACGGCTTTAAAATTTTTCGGCCATCAACTATTTCCGGACGTCTGATCGAAAGTCCGATCGGTGCAACTTGCAAGTTCGATGTGTTCTATTCCTGGCTGACTTGGTTTATGCGATTGAAAAAGAAGCTGCAGACCAAGTCGGGCGACTGCCTCAGCAATTCCCTGTCGCTTAATTTGCAAGTTTTTGCTAACGCGCAAGCGGGATTGAATATTGTACCGGTCGACTACGCCGTCAAGACGATGTACCAAGTCATGAAGGGAAACGCAATAGAAGAAAGCTTTCATTTGGTGAATGAGCATGAAATCCCGCATCGACTCTACCTTCGTATCATGTTGGAAAAGGGCGGGATCGAGGGGATTGAATTTGTCAACCGAAAACCGGTAAATCTAAATCCTCATGAACAATTTTACTACAAGACCGTCGGTCAAATATTCTCGCCCTATTTTGCCGGGCCCCCGATGCATTTTGACACTCGATCGGCTGACAAATACATGAATGGGTTGAGTTGTCCCACCATGGATGCGACTAACTTCGGCAAGCTGATCGATTACTACCTGGAACAGACCTGTCGCTTGGAAATTGTCCGATAAAAAAGAATCGGCAGCTGAAACAAGGGGAAGTTTACTCGTTGGTGAATCTAGAGTGATCGCTCTAATTCGCACAAACTCACACTAACTAAAATCCAGGAGATTCCAATGAGACATTTCATAACTCTACTCGTGACGCTGACAATTTGTGGAGCCAGTTCGCTGGCGGTCAGTGCTCAGGTGCCGGATCGCGTCCACGATTTGATTCAACAGGCTCGCAGTCTGGCGAAATCAGCAGAGGATTCGGCTCGCGATGCTGCTGCTCACCAATCTGAACCGCTGCAGAATCCATTTTCGCGCGACAACACCGCTCGAACCGGAGTTGGAATTCAAGGTGCTGCATACGGAGCACGCTCTAGCATCGATCTCAGCGACTCGGCTATCCGAATCACCGTTGGCGCCCAAAGTATCACCATCCCTCGCCGAGGGGCTGATCCGGTTCTTTCAAATCCAGCTCTAACAAATCCAGCTCATCCAAGTGAAGGCATTGGCCACAACCACTTGGCGAATCACTCGAATGCCGTTGGCGGTGTGACGATCAATGGCCACCCTGTAGGAGGCTGTTTGCTACGAAATGGCGTCGCGATCATCGAGTCAGGCGATGTGAGAATCGGTGGCTACGGTTCGAACGTTTCGACGGCTGCCTATCGTGAATTGGCTGCCGGGATGGAGGCTTTTGGCAGATCGGATTTTGCGGCAGCGGTAGGCCACCTGAAGAAATCGGTTGAGGCTAATCCGACGGGTGTACTGCCGCATCCTTTCCTCTCGCTGGCTCTATTTGCCAACGCAGATTTTGACGCGGCGGCCGAGTACGCCTATTCGGCGGCGGCAACTTCCTCGGTTTGGGACTGGAATCAATTGCGATCCTACTACGCTGATCCTGTTCAATACGTCCAAGGGTACGAGCTGTTACAACTGGCCGCGCGCCAACCAACCGCGAAACCTGGCACACACTTTTTGTTGGCTTGGCACCATTTGATGCTGGGGCATCGGGTTGCAGCACAAGCAGAACTCGAACGGGTATTGCAGCATTTGCCCAACGATCCGGTCGCATTGGGGCTGCTGGAATTGGCCCGCCAGCCGATCATCGCTCCGCCGGAACCGATGAAATAAATCAAATGCTGCCGGGAAGCTACTTCCCTCCGAACTGAAATTCTGTTTACTCTGCCGGGTCTGACTATTCAGATCCGGCTTTGTTGTCGTTTAAGGTAAATTGAACAGCTGGTGAGTTCCGTTGGCCAAGTTTTGTCCCTTAAGGGTCTGCCCCCTTTAGCGACAAAACCTAGTTCTTTTCCTCAGCGAAGCAAAGTTTGAATTTCCTTCCTGATTCTTTTTACGTGCTGTAACAAGGTCTCTTTGTTCCGTAAGTGATTGTGTCGAGGAATGAACTCTTCGAATTTCAGTAACACACTATTACTAATTTCTTTATTGGAGATTAACGATGAGACTCAGTTCATACAGCTTAACTTTGGCAATCGTCGCGATCTGCGGCATGGCGGGTTGGTCAACAACAGCTAACGCTCAAATCGATTTGGGCGGATTGCTGGGGGGTGCCCGTGGTGGCAATCAACAGGGGGGAAATGTCGGTGGCAGGAATTTGGGTGGGGCCGTCCAACAGATCATTGGGGGGCGAGGGCAAATGCAACCGTCCGTCGGCCAACGGGGTGCTTCGCCACAACAAGGCCAGTTCTTTACCGGTGGCACGCCAAACTTCGATCAGCGAGCCGGTCAATACAACTATCCGAATCCAGGCGCTCCAACAGGCTGGAATCCGGGCTTTCAACAGGGCACTCCTTCGATCGGCCTACCGATCGGCGATCGAGCAAATGTGAACATCGATGGACGGGGCGGAGTCGGCGTTGGCGTCGATACGATCAATGGGGGCATCGGACTGGGGATCAATGGCGGGGTCGGACAAAGTGGAAACGGTGCTGCCACCGGAGTTAGTTCCGGTGATGGCGTCGGAATCGGAATCGGTCAAAATGGTGGCTCGGGCGTCGGGGTCGGCGTGGACGGCGGCGTCGGACTGGGGATTGGCAACGGCCCCGGAAGCACCGGTGTCGGGATCGGTGTCGATAATGGAATCGGAATCGGCCGAGGAAGCAGCGGCGGAACGGGAGTCGGGATCGGATCCAACGGTGGCATTGGTATGGGGGAAGGCTTCAATGGCGGCACCGGAATCGGCGAAGGTTCCAACGGCGGATTCGGTCGAGGCCAGGGCTACAACGGAGGAACGGGATATGGCCAGGGGATCAACGGCGGCTACGGTGAAGGAGTCGGCATTAATGGGGGTTACGGCGAGGGCGTTGGTATCAATGGAGGTCGAGGCTACGGAACCGGAATCGACGGCGGGCAGGGTTACGGAATAGGTCGCAATGGCGGCATCGGCGAGGGAATTGGCATCAATGAGGGTATCGGTCGAGGCACTGGAACCGAAGGCGGTTCAGGTACCGGCATCGGTATCAACGGCGGACGAGGAATCGGTAAAGGCTCCAACGGAGGTCAAGGCATCGGTATCGGCGTCGACGGCGGACGCGGGTTGGGTATCGGTTCCGACGGTGGTCAAGGCATTGGTATCGGTATCGATGGAGGCACAGGTTGGGGCATCGGTGAAAATGGTGGTCGGGGACAAGGCATCGCCATCAATCCAGGGTCAACTGCCATCGGAATAGGCACCACCGGACAGGCCGGT
>JBGTHU010000688.1:0-2367 GCA_041745975.1 Mariniblastus sp. | reverse complement strand
CTTTCAATTGCTGGCACTTGTAATCATTTTTCCGATCGAATGGCTTGCTTGGCCTTTAGCGTTCGTTCCCAAAAACTAAGCAAGATTTGCAGATAATAAAATTTCGCCAATTTACATTCTAGAAACCAGCGGGTAAAATGGATCATCTAGAATCTTGAACCGTTTGGCTTCGTGTTGCGTCTTTAATGAGGCCAACCAAGATCATCGGCGAAAATTCACTGGCTTGTTCCGTCTATTGCCCTGCGGTAAGGTTTCCAAAATTGGACCCGACTGAACCCGATTGGACCCGATTGGATCTGACTGAAGCCGACTGAACCCGACTGAACCCGACTGAATACACCGAATGGAATTGACAATATGAACTCGACTTCTTTGATCCCCGGTCAGAATAACCGCGGTGAGATGTTAGCTAATGGTTCCAACCCGCCAGGCTATTTAGCCGGCCAGCAACCGTTCGTGACTCCTGTTGGAACGACCAATCAACCTCCGGTGGACATTTGGGGAGCGGTATTACGACGGAAGTTTGTCGTTATTTTGCTGGCATTAATCGGGGCGGGATTGGGGTATCTGCATTTTATCAAAACGCCAGACAAGTTTCGGTCTCACGTGCAAATTTCCGTTTTGACGACTACTCCACCCCGCAGTTTGGTGGGTGCCGATTTAGTTCAGCAAAAAGTTTCGTTGGCCGTTCACAAAACACTGGTCACCAGTGAATTGGTGATCGATAAAGCGATCAAAAATGGTGAACTTGAAAAAACCGAACTTTTGCGTGATGCCGAATCGCCGGTAGGGGCCATTAAAAAAGCGTTGGCGGTGCATTCAGTTAACAAAGCAGATGAAGTTTGGGAGTTGACACTGGTTGGCCCCAACGCCGAGGAGTTACCGAAAATTCTGCGAAGCATCGTCAGTGCCTATACCGAAGTCGTGACCGAAGATAATCGAGCCTTTGGCGAAGAATCGATATCGCTGATGGAAAAATTGCAACAGCAATTGATAGAAGATGAAAATAAGTCAAAACTGCGGTACTTGGAACTTGTCCGAAGCCTCGGTACCGAAGGCTTGGGTGATGACGGCCAAATGATCAATCCGTTTGCCCCTCAGGTCAAATCACTGATGGAAGAGCAATCACTGGCTCGGCGAGAACTTCAAGATGTTGTGGAAAAATTATCCACCGCCGTTCAAGTGGTCGAATCTCCGGACGACACTTATTTAAAAGTTCTGGCGCTCGATGCACGTCGATATCTGGGTTTTGCCAGCGACCAAAAACGAGGTACCAGCGAATCCAGACGAATTGAAAATGCGGTGGCCGATGTGCAGATGCTGGGAAAACAAATCGAACAACTGCAAAACAAAATTGTCGAAATCGGATTTGAGCGGAGTGAGTTGGCCACGTCGCTGGGCAGCGGAAATCCAAAAATAAAAGCACTGGACGAAAAAACCAAGCACTTTCAAGCTGAATTAAAAAAAATCGTTCAACAGCGAGACAGACTTAACTCGGCCGTTGAATCAATGGACGAAGAGGCGATCAAAGGGCTTGTCGATTGGTCAAGCTTGGAGGAGAAAACCGAATTAGAAATTATCAAGTTGTACTTGGCTTACTTGGAGCAGAAAAAAAACAATTTGATTGCGATTCTGGATCGCATCGGAGAGGATTTGGACCTTGCCCAAACTGAAGCTTCCAAGGTATCGGGTGACGTGGCCGAAATTCGTCTGCTGCAAACTGGAATTCAAGACAAGCGAGAAATGATTCGAGTCATTGTGGACCGTTTGTCTGAGATGAACCTGCTGTCCCAGAATCATTCGACAACTCGGGTCAAAACTCACGACAATCCGGGGATCGGTTACAAAATTGAACCTGTCATCTACAAGTCGATAGGGATCGGGGTCTTTTTGGCCAGCCTGCTGGGGGTTGGTTTGGCGCTGCTGATCGACCGAGCCGATCTGTCTTTCCACAACCCTTCAGAAATCTTTCAACGAGTAGATGTTCCCGTCGTTGGGCGAATTCCTCGTTTGAAGTTGCTGGAACGAAAATCATCCAATGAAAAGATCGTAGGAACATCCACACTGGTCTGTATCAATCAGCCCAACTCCTCTGGATCCGAAGCCTTTCGCTCGATCAGAACTCATTTGCTGTTCGACGCCGCAACGCATGGAACCAAACTTGTGATGATCACCAGCCCTTCTCCTGGAGACGGCAAGTCGACCGTCAGTTGTAACCTGGCCATTTCGTTGGCTCAAAGTGGCAAACGAGTGGCCTTGGTGGATGCCGATTTAAGACGGCCCCGAGTGCATCAGCACTTCGATGTGGAATCCCAGCCTGGTTTGATGAGCGTATTGAAAGGGGAAAAAACCCTCAAGCAGGCTCTC
>JBGTHU010000687.1:0-2128 GCA_041745975.1 Mariniblastus sp. | reverse complement strand
GAGCTCTGCGAATTGCACCGTGAGGCGCACCCGCTTAAAATTGACACGACCGTAATAACCAAAACTGCCCAGATTGTTGTCTTCATAATGAATCTTCCTGTTCTACCTGTTCCAGATCGAATCGCGGTTTTTCGACTCGCGAATTCGATCGTCACTACATTGTGTCGCTTATTCTTGCGATCTGGGGAAACATAGCTTGTGCTTCATGATGTGCAAGTTATTCATGTTCATTTTTTTCAACATTTATGAAATTAGTGATTAAGTCTCGATTCTTCGCTAAAAACGGTACGATGAATTCTCTATCCTCTGCCTCTCAAATAATCGCTGCAACCACGGACGAGTGTTCTACATGGCTTTTTTCTTCCATTCATTTCGCTGGCAGAGAACCCTGTTGCTGATATGTCTGGCGGTGCTACTTTTTTTCAGTGCAACGGCCCTGCTGGCTCAAAATATCGGTTCAGGTCGAATTTCACGCGTGTTTCCGAATTCGTCTTCTAACGTTGCGCCGCTTTCTTTTTTCTTACGTCGATTCAATCTGCCGTTGAGAAATTACTATTTCAACGATTTTGTTCCCGCGGGAATTGACGGGACGTTACTCCACTCCAACCTAGGTACCCCAGAAGAAATCGGAAACTTTTCCGAAATTGACGAATTTGCGAATAACTCTCAGTTGAGTTCTTTGATGTTACGCCCCGATGACCAAATTTGGTTGGTCAATGGTCGGAATTCTCATCACTTTTCGGATGCTGAATGTTTGACGGACGTGGCGGTTTTTGACCCGTGCCAACTGCAATGGGTGGATAGTGACCTAAATACGCTGGTCAACGATCACAGCCAGCAAAAATCGCTGATTACGGTCATCTATTCGCATGGTGACCGCACTGATGAGTTCTATGCCGTTTATCGGGGAATTCAGTTTTACCAGAATATATTTAGCTACCAACAAGAAAGTCGGCCACCCATTCGCTATGTCATCTGGAGTTGGCAGTCAGAACGAGAATGTTTGCGACCGGGGCTCGATTTTCAGATCAAAGCAAATCGTTCCCGAGTCGTGGGCCACAGCTTGGCAAGCGTGCTGAGTCAATTTTCGGATGATCAAATGGTCTTGGTAGGATACAGTCTCGGCTGCCAAGCCTTCTTGGAAGCGCTGGGAACCGAGTTTTCGATTTGCCAACCGGCTGAGTTGGAAACGGAATCCCCCAACGTTGCCAAAAACGAGACCACGATCATCAACCCAAACGCAACAAAGTCGGTTTCGACTGAAGGCGCCTATCGATTGGCGTTGATTGCGCCTGCACTGCAAGGCAATTATGTTGCCGATCAACGTTGCCACTGGCCAACGGTATCACGGGTTGCTCAATTGGAAATTTTTGAAAATCGACAAGACTATGCTTTGCGAGTCGCCAGAAAAATCGGACGCCGAACGGTATCCGGTGGGGATTGGCCAATCAGTTGCCTGGCCCTCAATGGGAATTTACCCGCTCGCGAAATTTCCGTATGGGAAGTTGGAAGTCTAATCGGCCACCGGCACTCGATTGTTCGCTACTCGCAAGCCCCGATCATTCGTCAACGCATTTCCGAGTTGGTCACCAGTCTGCGATCGAATCAAGAGTCGGCACCTCCTGAGGATCACCAGAAGAATGATTGAGTGATTCAATTTGGTTTGGCCAGCATCGCTGCGGTTTTAAATCGAATACGGTCAATCAAAGTGGCCGCGACCCAGGCCGCCAGCGCTCCAACGACGGCACCGGCGAAGACATCGGAGGGGTAATGGGCCTGGGTGATGACGCGTTGAAACCCGACCAAGCAGCCCAATGAAAAAAACAAATAACGGCCCTGCGGATAGAGCTGAGACAAGGTGACGGCAAGAGCAAATGCTGTCGCCGTGTGGCCCGAAGGAAACGACTCCAGTTCGCTGGTGGACATCATTTTGTCAAACGCCAAATCCGGCTCCACCCCAGCAGCAATGAACGGACGCGGTCGCTGAGTCAGTACTTTAACGATCGCCGTTACCCCACCCGCCAACAGCCCGGCAATTAGCAATTGAAAACCGGCATGCGGTCGCCGGCGGTCGAGACTCCACAGCAACACGGTCACCAACAACAAACTAAACATATGGCCTAAGTCA
>JBGTHU010000686.1:0-4895 GCA_041745975.1 Mariniblastus sp. | reverse complement strand
CGGATCGATTCAGTGACGGTTGATTTTGATATCATCGGAGATGGGGAGATAAGAGTTCGGGCTACCGTGGCTGCGACTGACCGAACTGGCGTAGAAATGGAAGCGATGACAGCGGTTTCCATTGCCGCGTTGACTGTCTATGATATGTGCAAGTCAGCCGATCGATCCATCCGCATCGACAACTTGCGATTGGATCTCAAATCGGGAGGAAAGAGCGGCAACTGGCAACGACCAGCAGCCACCTAAGATGAGATTTATGGAACTCGATTGACTTTTTCGGTTTCACATTTTTAAGAAACGACATTTTTGAAGGAATCCTCGTGAGCCAAACGACTGGCCATAATTTTAATTTAGACAAAGGGACACTCCCCAGATCGATCGTTGACGGTAATGGTAAGGGAAACGGTATGATCTTTGGACAAACCGAAATCCAATCATCAATTCAAGACGTCTATCGGGTGGTTGCTTCGGATTTGACCGAAGTCGAAAAGATTCTTCAAACAGAATTACACCGAGACTGTCCTTGGATCACCCAATTGCTGGAAATCGATTGGATGCGGCGTGGTAAGAGAATCCGTCCGTTGTTATTGCTGTTGGCCGGGGGAGCTTGCGGACGGATCGATAGTCGACATTGGCAAATGGCAGCGGCGGTAGAACTAATCCACGCCGCTACATTGATCCATGACGACCTGATCGACCAGGCTGACACCCGCCGCCATCAACCGACGGTCAATTCCCAATGGGACAATCGCACCACGGTGCTGTTGGGTGACTTTTTATTTACCCATGCTTTTTTCGTCGGATCCCGATCTGATGAACCCTCGGCCTTGAGAATCATGGCAGAATCATCCAATCGAGTCTGCGAAGGGGAAATCCGACAGAACGCCTTCGGGGGAGACTTAGAAATCAGTGAGTTCGACTACTTTAAGATCATCGCTGACAAGACAGGTGAACTGTGCCGCTGTAGCTGCCAAATTGGCGCCCTTTTGTCGGGAGCCGCTCCACAGCAGTGCGAAGCTTTTGGTCAATTCGGTTTGGAACTGGGGACTTCTTTCCAAATCATCGATGACATTTTAGATTTGGCAGGAGACGAAACAGAAGTCGGCAAGACGTTGGGGACGGATTTGTATCACGGCAAAGCCACCTTGCCACTGATTCACACACTTCGTTGTTTATCACCACCAGAACGTTCGACAGTGATCGAGAAAATTCGGGATCGTCAGCTTGAGATAGGGGAATTGAAGGAGTTGCTGCATCGACATCACTCGCTGCACTACGCTCGCTCAGTTGCCTATGACCGGATCGATCAAGCACTTCGTTTCACGGCCCAAATGCCCTCTAATCCCCACTTGACCGCATTGCAACATTTGACTGAATTTGTTCTGAATCGTTCCCACTAAGCCCAACAGCCCGCTCGATTTTGATCGAAATGTTTTAAGCTAGCAATCGCTGTTTGTTCTGTCTGTCCTCCGCTTACCACTTGCCCATAATCACGGAGAAAGGTCTTACGTCGATTGTTTGCTTGGCCGGGCTCACTTTTGCTCCCCGCCATACCGGAATTTTCTTAAGGGAGCTATAATGGTTAGTGACCAAATCAACTGCAAGGCTGCAGCAATTTTTGCCATATAAATTGCCACACAAGTCCCCAACGGGCACAATAAATTATGCAATCACACAATGCGTTTTCAGACGTTGATTATAAATCAATCGTGGAGACGTCAGGCACGATGATCATCGCCTGCGACCTCGACGGCATCGTTCGATTTTTCAACCCTGCTGCGGAACGAATGTTGGGCTGGAGTGCGGGAGAGGTCGTGGGAAAAGAAACACCGCAATTGTGGCACGATCCGGAAAAAATTGCCTTGCGGGCGGAGGAACTATCGAAAGAGTTGGGTCGCCCGATCGCTCCTGATTTTGAGGTCTTTGCCACGATGGCTCGTGAGAAAGGGGGCCAAGAGAGCCAGTGGCCGTATATTCGACGCGATGGAAGCCGTTTCCCGGTACAACTGATTATCGACGCCATTCGCAATCCAGCAGGAACCATGATCGGTGTGATGGGTACCGCTCAGGACATCACCCGGCGCGTCCAGGCGGAACAGGAACGAGACCGAATTTTCAACCTGTCGTTAGACATACTGGGAGTCGCTGATTTGGATGGCTATCTCAGGAGCGTCAACCCGGCCTTCACCCGCACCCTTGGTTGGAGTGACGCGGAGATTATGTCGCAGCCTTTTATCGAATTCGTGCATCCTGAAGATCGAAGTGTGACAACGCAAGAGATGGATAAACTTTTGGCAGGAGAACCGTCAATGAACTTTGAGAACCGTTGGCGATGTCGCGATGGTTCTTGGAAATGGCTGGCTTGGTCTGGCGTTCCACAACCAGACGGATCGATTTATGCGGTCGCCCGAGATGTCACTGGGCGTCGTGAGGCTGAAGAAAAGCTGAGACAAACTCAACAGAGTTTACAGATTACGATGAACTCAATTGGCGACGCCGTGCTGGCCACCGATGCGAATCGGCGAGTGACGCGTTTAAATCCGGTGGCCGAACGGTTGACGGGATGGAAGGAGTCCGACGCGATTGGACAGCCCGTCGAAAACGTTTTTAAGATTATCAACGAAGGGACTCGCCAGCCCACGATCATTCCAGTCGATGATGTATTAGCCACGGGAACGGTTCACTCATTGGCCAATCACACGTTGCTCATTTCATGCGACGGTACGGAGTGGCCAATTGCTGACAGTGCTGCGCCAATCCTTGACGGTCAAGGGGAAATTGTCGGTGTGGTGTTGGTGTTTCGAGACGCTTCACTGGAACGGCAGCATGAACTGGAATTGATACGTCTGAACGCCGACTTAGAACGTCGCATCCGAGAACGCACGACGCAACTCGATGCGCGGGAAAGGCGACTGCGTAACGGAAATGAAGTTCTCAAGAGGTTGGCTTCAGATGCATCGCTGCAGGAAACGTTGGATTTGATCGCGCGGGCGGTCGAATCGGAAGATCCGCGGGCTCTGGGTGCGATCATGCTATTGGATGAATCGGGAGAAACCTTGAAGCTGGGAGCGGCGCCCAGTCTTCCAGATTTTTTCAACCGCGCAATGGATGGCCTGCAAGTCGATAAAAATGGATTATCATTCGTTTCAGCGGCATATTTCACGCAGCGGATTGTCACTGAGGACATCATCAGCGATCCCAACTGGAAAGAGTATTTACCGTTGGCCGTCCAGGCCGAACTGCGATCTTGTTGGGCCGAGCCGGTGTTATCCTCGGCAGGCGAGGTGCTAGGCACACTTTCGATTTACCTCCGAGAGAGCTGCAAGCCTAATCAGGAGGATATCAAACGGATTGAATGGGCTGCCGATTATATCCGATTGGCGATTGAGCGCAAGCGAGCTCAAGCGGCCTTGATCGAAAGCGAACGGTTTAACCAAGCAACGCTCGATTCTCTAACCGGCCACGTGGCCGTTCTGGATGAGACGGGGGTAATTATTGCAACTAATTTAGCTTGGCGAAAATTCGCGGAGGCAAATCAAACGATTTGGCAATCCGTATCTGAAGGAAAGAACTATTTGGAAGTTTGCGACCGAGCAGCGGCGAGTAATGATCAAGATGCCATCACTACTGCCAGAGCGATTCGGCAAGTTCTAAATGGAGAAATGGAAACCTGGTTCCACGAGTATCCTTGTGATGGGCCCGGTGAGCACCTGTGGTTTTTTTGCCGCGTTACTCGGTTTTCGTCCGATACTAATACGTTCGTCGTGGTATCCCACGAGAATATTACCGACATTCGGCGGGTACAAAAAGAACTATCAGCAAGCCGTTCCATGTACGAAGCTCTCTCCCGAGTTTCTCCGGTCGGAATCTTAATGTTCAATGAAAATGGAGAGTGTATTGACGTCAATGACCGATGGATAAAGTTGACTGGCATCGCTCGCGAAAACGCCTTGCAAGGCGGATGGATGGATTCAATTCATCCGGAAGATCGAGAACGTTTGCGAATTAACTGGCAAGAGATTCTACAGAATGGCCAAGGTTTATATGATGAGTATCGCCTTCGACCGCAGGATGGCCAAGAAAGGTGGGTCGTTTGCCAAGCAGAAGGAATCACCAATTCAATTGGCCGTGTTATTGGCTACGTTCGTACGCTGACCGAAGTCACCGAACAGAAAATAAACGAGCAGGCGCTTCGATATCTTTCCTCAGATGTTACCGCGTTGAGTGGCATGGCCTACTACGAAGGCATAGCTGCTTTTTTGGGAAAATTGATCGATTGTGAAATTGCTGGGATCTATCGCTATTCTTCAGAAATCTTGAGCCACCTGGAGACATTGGCTTTGGTTCAAGGCCAACAAATCCAACCCAAAATAGATAGTTTTTCAATCAAGAATACGCCATTCGACGAAGTTGCCTCATCGGGAAGTTGCTTGATTCAGCGGGATTCCGACCGAAATTTTCCGTACGATGCTTTCATGACGAAACACGGAATTGAAGTCTTTGCAGGCCGCGAGCTGAGGGGAGTGAATGGTCAACAAATAGGCCACCTGGCGGTGATGAGCCGAAAGCCCCTGGCCCATCCTGACCGAGTTAATGCTGTTCTCGAGCTGTTTTCTTTGGCGGTCAGTGCAAAAATGGAACGAGAATCCGTGGAGCGACGATTGGCCGACTTGTTCGAAAATATTACCGATGCCATTGTGATAGTTGACATTCGAGGAGTGATCATCCAGGCGAATCGCCAGGTCAAGACCGTCTTTGGCTGGAATGCTGCTGATTTGCTCAGGAAACCGCTAGATGTGCTGATACCTGACCACAATCGAAAACAACATCGCTCACTGCTAAAAACATTTTTTGCGAATGCGTCAGCACGTTCGATGGGCGCAGATCGGGTTGCC
>JBGTHU010000685.1:0-5851 GCA_041745975.1 Mariniblastus sp. | reverse complement strand
ATAGAATTCTCCGTTTTCGGTTGGACGAGCCAACAGGGGGCTTCTAAATGGAAATCTAAGTTTCCTCTTGCACGCGCCAGCTCACTGCAAAACTTTGGTTCCAGTTGGGCGAGCCAACACGAGGGCCTAAAATAGAATTCTCCGTTTCCACTCGCACGCGCCAGCTCACTGCAAAACTTTGGTTCCTGTTGGACGAGCCAACAAGGGGGCCGGTGTTCGCCCCATGTCGGCTTGTCCGACATGAGCGGAAGTTTTGCGGTTAACCAGAGATCCCAAAAACACGAGAAACCACCGCCCCATGTCGGCTTGTCCGACATGAGCGGAAGTTTTTTTCCGCGAGTGCGTCGTTATTCCTTTGTCAAAAATTCTTTTGTCCAATCAAGCTTTTCTTACCCCGAGATTTGCCGCAATCCTCGCGTTTTCGTAGTCATCGATTTGCCTTTTTAGTTGTTCCGCGATTAGGAATCCCTGTTTTCCCGTTAGGATATTCTTGTGCCCGCCGGGCACATTTTTGACATCGATTCCGCCAACACAAACATGAGACCAACCCAGGTCAGGCTCGAGCGAATGAAGCAATGGCCGAACTTTGGCGCGGAATACCGTGATTCGACCGGAATAGGGGCCGGGTTGATACTTGACAAAAGCCGTCAAATGGGCTGCCAGCAGGGCCCTTTCTGTTTCGGTTTTTTTCTTCATGTCAAAAATGTGGTCGGGATTCACATCATTTTCGACGTTACCGTAACGTCTCAAGAGCGATTGAAGGCGGTGAATGACGATTTTAGATTTTCGCTCGATTTTTTTGACCAACTCTTTTGGATCAAGCAAATTGAAGACAATCCAGCCAGGCAGATTCTTCGCGAATTGCCAAACAAATTTCGCGACGTGACTGGTAGAGGCGATTACGCGAAGGGACGGACCGGTATCGATGATCCCAACAACACCAACTTCTATTTGGTGCCCTGCTAATTGTCGGGCAACTTCATAGGCTAACATGCCACCAAACGAGTATCCCGCCAAATGGAACGGTCCTCGCGAGCCGGAGTTTCGTAGCACTTCAACACAGCGGCCGGCGAGGCGTTCCATCGAATTTTGTTGTTCCTGGGCCAATTTCGTTTCCAATTGCAGGGAATAAACCGGATTTAGCCCACGAACGTGATCGACAAACGTTCGGAAGGTGAGAGCATCTCCGAAGATATTCGGTAACAAAATAACGGGTATCCCGTTACCACTCGAACTCAACGGTATCAGAGTGGAGATATTCCATTCAGGATTGTTGTTGCACAGCAATTGGGCCTGACTCGCAATCGTGTTGTTATGGAAGAATAACGCGATCAGGATTTTTTTTCCCAATGACCTTTCAATTTCCACTGCTAAAGCAGTCGCCAATAGGCTGTGACCGCCAAGGTGAAAGAAGTTGTCATCCCGAGCGATGTGATCGACCTGCAATAGCTTTTTCCAGATCCGTGTCAGTTCTGATTCCAATTCCAGATCAACGCTATCCAACTCCGATGAAGGTGCATATTGATTTAAAGTATCCCGATTCGCCGCCGGTTCTTCAACTTTAGCTCGCTGCAAACGGTCAAACTTCCGGTTTGGATCGGCGATCGCTCGGTCTAACCACCCTTCGAAATCTCGGGCGAGACCGGTTATGGATTCGTCGTCAAATAGATCGGTGTTGTATTCCCACGCCAGTTGTAAACCCTCGGTTATCGGCACGACTGTCAGCGTCAAATCAAATTTAGCCGTACCTGGATCTACAGGAAAGCGAGTGACCTCCATGCCGGGCAAAATCAAGTGGGCGCCGGAAGTGTTGTGAAACACCATCGCAACTTGAAAAATGGGCGACCAAGCTGGATTGCGTTCCACCTTCAATTCTTCAACCAGCTTACCTAGGGGGACGTTTTGGTTGGCAAACAAATCCAGCATCGTACGCTTCACTCGCTGCAGCAGTTCTCGAAATGTTGGTTCACCTTTCAAATTGATTCTGAGCGGAAGGGTATTGGCAAAGTAGCCAATTAATCCGGTCACATCATCATGGTTTCGATTGGCAACTGCGGTCCCCACGATCAAATCATCCCGACCCGAGTGTTGGCGCAATAGAGCCTGAAAGGCGGTCATTAATGACATGAACAGGGTTGCCCCTTCCCGAGTGCTTAATTCTTCGATCTGTTTTTGCTGCCTCCTGGAAAGCATGGTAAATTTCGTTCGCCCGACGAACGATTGCCGCGCAGGCCGTGGACGAGCGACGACTAAATTTAAAACGGGTGAGGCCCCAGCGAGCTGTTTTTTCCAATAATGCAGTTCCCGTTCAAACTGGTCACTTTCAAGTCGTTGCTGTTGCCAGTGGGCATAATCGCGGTACTGAATTGGTAATTCCGGCATGGAAATACCGTCGGACCGTTTGCTGGCCATTTCATAAAAACTGTTCAACTCGCAGAATAAGACTTTTTCCGACCAACCATCAAAGATAATGTGATGAACAGAAATCAGCAGATGATGTACTTCGGTGGACCATTTAAATAACTGGACTCGCAACAGTGGCAGACATCCGAGATCAAAGGGTTTACGCCCGGCCCAAGTCGTTTGGCGTTCCCATTCAACCATGCGCATCGCCTCGCTCAATCCACTAAGGTCTATTTGTTCCAGACGAATCGGGTTGCCTGCCAAAACCACTTGTTCGGGCCCCTGACTTCCGTTGCGAAAGATCGTTCTCAACGTTTCATGTCGTTCGCAGACGTGTTGAAAACAAATCGATAGCCGGTCTCCATCGATTGGCCCCTGGATTCGATACCCTAACAAAATGGTATAAGCCCGACTATCGGGTTCGTAGCGATCAAGGAACCACAACCCTTCTTGAAGGGACGAGAGTTTGGCAGGGCCGTTTCGGGTGCGGTGGTCAACAGGTATGGGTGTTTGACCGGTATCAATTTCGTCCAGTGCCGAAATTAGCGCAGCAATGGTTCGACATTCCAACAGAATGGATGGTTTGAGCTTCACCGCGACATGTTTTTGAATCAAAAGGTTGATTTCCATGGCCTTGAGACTGTCTCCGCCAAGACATAGGAAATCATCGTGGATTCCCACGCGTTCCAATCCCAACACCGACTGCCAAATTTCCGCGATGGCAGTCTCAATGTCGGTTGTGGGTGCCACATATTCCTGAGATGGGTGAACTGACGATTGGCTCAAGCCGTACAACGATTTGCGATCTAGTTTTCCGTTTGCGGTCAAGGGGAAGCGATCAAGTACTACGAACTCGGCGGGGATCATAAAATTGGGAAGCCTTTCGGCAAGCCAATTTCGCAATTCGTTGACGACGATGGGCTCTTGGTTGGCGTTAGAGACATAGGCGACTAAGTGGTTCTGGCCTGATTTTTCCCTCGGTTGAACGACGGCTTCATTGACCGATTTGTGTCTCTGTAATACCAATTCAATTTCGTCAGGTTCAACTCGAAATCCACGAACCTTCACCTGACGATCCATCCTTCCCAGAAATTCAAGGGTTCCATTGAAATTCCAACGGACTTTGTCCCCCGTGTGGTAGAGTCGCATGGGAACATCGTCCACAATATGGGTAACAAATTTGGCTTCGGTGAGTTGCAGATCGTTCAAGTAATCTCGCGCCAGTCCATCACCGCCAATCACGAGTTCCCCAATAGCGCCTGGTGGCAAGATTGCTCCCGAGGAATCCATCACATAGACCTGGGTGTTGGCAATCGGCCGACCGATCGATATTGAACCTCTGACGTCGTCGGCAGAATCCATCGGAAAACAGCAGGTAAAGGTCGTATTTTCCGTGGGACCATATCCATTGATCAGTTTGCTTTTTCTCGCGTTTTCCAAAAATTTCTTGGCGTGTGCGGGTGACACGACGTCGCCACCGGCCAATAGTTGACGCACACCTAACAATCCATCGAGTTGATAGTCAACCATTTGATGAAACAAACCAGCGGTTAACCAAAGAACGGTCACCTTGGCGCACGAAATCTTTTCGGACAACTCGCTGAGCGATGGTAAACCGGGTGGAAAAATTTCCAAACAGGCACCATTGAGAAGCGGTGCCCAGATCTCGAAGGTTGAGGCATCAAAAGAAAGGCTTGCGAACTGAAGGAAAACGTCGTCCGGACTAATTTGAACATAGTCCGTACCTTTGACCAATCGTACGACGCCCCGGTGAACGATTTGGGCGCCTTTGGGGAGCCCGGTTGTTCCGGACGTATACATGATGTAAGCGATTTCTTCCGAGCCGGATGGGATTGCCGGGCTCTCCGCTGGTAATTTGTCGAGCGTTGACTGCATGCGATCATAACAGAAGACGTGTCCAGAATACTGGCTGAATTTTCCTGCAAACTGGTTGGACGTTATCAAAAACGGAGCGGCGGTGTCGGCCAGTATAAAATTTAAACGGTCTTTAGGATAACTAATGTCCAGTGGTACATAAGTGGCGCCAGACTTTAAGATCGCCAAAATTCCTACGACGGCTTCGACCGATCGCTCCAGACAAATGGCCACGCGATCCCCCTTCAAAACGCCCTGACCAATTAGGAAATGTGCCAACTGGTTGGCCCGGCAATTGAGATCATTGTAGCTGAGCCTGTCTTCGCCACAGATAAGTGCAATCGAATCGGGTCGTTGACGAACCTGTTCTTCGAACAGGTCGTGAATGGACTCGTCACGGGGATAATCGTTACCGGGACGATTGAATTCATCGACAATTTTCCGCAGCATTTTAGGCGACGTGATTGAGAGCTGCCGGATCGGAACTTGGTGCGTCTGTTCCAGGCCCTGCATCATTTCCTGAAGACTTTCCAGGAATTGCTCGGCCAACTCGAATGAATCATGTGGTTCAACGAACTCCACCGCCACAATTGTCTTTTCGGCATCCCAATGGCAGCCAATTCTAACGATGTTGGGGTCGCCGAAATTTTCAAGACCGCATAAAGGTTGGACCCCGGATAACCAATCTCTGACGAAGAAAACAAAGCTGCCCTGAGATTTCAGGGGAGAGTTCTCCAGATTCCAGATCTCTTTTTCGCGACTCATGGATCTCGATGAGGAAAATGTATCGAGACAGACGTTGGCCAGCCGATTAGACAACTCCAGAAAGGTCGGATTTCCGCTGAAGTCTGCATGAAAAGGGGAAAGAAATGGCTGGTCGACATCAGCAGAAATGGGATCACATAACCAGAAATCGAATTCGTCATTCCCACTGTAGCGATGAGCGCAGGTCAAGAAAGCCGCCAGCAGCAACACGTCGAACCGAGTTGGTCCAGCCTGCAGAACCGTCTGGATCAGTGCATTGGGAAAGTCGCGATGGACAGTTTGTTGGGGCCGCACAGTTCTAGGCTTTGGCAAAAAAGGGGTCAGACCCTTTGAATTTGACTAAATTTCTTTCCATTTCGCGTCTCCGGAGAGGGTCTGACCCCTTTTTTCTGACAACGCCAAGCGGTGAATCCTTGGCTCAAACGAGGCAAGCTCGATTGGGGCCGCGATAGCAAGTAAGGGCGGTCCATCTATGGCTGCTGAGCACGGGCTACGACTGCGCTCAGTGTTGTAAACTGGAACGTTTGCAACAATTTGTCCAGCTTTTCAGCAGTCGAACGTAAATTGACGTAGTGTCGGAAACGAGTGCGACGAGGTAAATTCGCTTGACGCGGTTGGTCCGGGTCGATTTCCCAGGGATGCAAATAAAAATTGACGGGACGGCCCCTGCGCAAGACATGGCGAAATAACTGCCTCGTCAGAGCGATGGGATACAACCGAAAATAACCGCCACCCCCGACAGGAATCGACTGGCCAAAATAACGAGCAACCGACATTGGAGCTTCCCATAATGGTCCTGCGGGAGTCT
>JBGTHU010000684.1:0-4667 GCA_041745975.1 Mariniblastus sp. | reverse complement strand
ACCGCAATTGTCGATGGTGCCGACTATATCGATTTGGAGATGGATATCGCCGGTTCGGTTCCTCGCTACGGCGATACCCAGCGGATCGTCAGTTACCACAACATGGAAGAAACGCCAGCCAATCTGGAGGAGATCCACCACCAGATCTCGCAACTTGATCCTGATGTAATCAAAATTGTGACGATGGCCAACAATCCGATGGACAATGTCAAAGCTCTCCGATTAAGCCGCAACTCGGAAATTCCTACGATCGCTTTTTGCATGGGAGAAATGGGCGTTACTTCCCGCATCTTGGCCGGGCGCTGCGGTGCTCCGTTTACCTATGCGGCTTTTGGTGATGATCGCAAGATCGCGCCCGGCATGTTGACGTTGCAGCAACTGATCAACGACTATCAATACGATTCCATCAACAGCAATACGGTGATTTTGGGAGTCATCGGCGATCCGGTGGCCCATAGTTTCAGCCCGCGAGTTCACAACGCGTGTCTCCGCGAGCAAAAAATGGATATGTTGTACCTGCCTTTCCGTGTCCCGCCGGAATATTTAGAGTCCTTTATCCGTCACAGTTCAGAATTGGGGATTCGTGGCTTGAGCGTGACCATCCCCCACAAGGAAAAGGTCTTAAAATATGTTACTTCCCTGGATGATCAAGCGGCGGGAATTCGAGCGGTCAATACGCTGTTGTTCAAATCTTCCAGTGTCCAGGGATTCAACACCGATTGCTCAGCGGCGATCGAAGTCTTGACCGCAGCCGTCAACGACCATGATCCCGAACATACGGCGACCCTCAAGGGAGCCAAAGTGCTGATTTTAGGAGCAGGAGGAGTTGCCCGGGCGATCGCGTTTGGGTTAAAACGGGCCGGTGCGGTAGTGACCCTGGCCGCCCGCGACTATCGGCAAAGCGATACCCTGGCCAATAGCCTCGATTGCCAGTCGATCGATTGGACGGGGCGAGCCAACCATCCCCACCAAATTTTGATTAATTGTACACCCGTCGGTATGCATCCTAAGCTGGATGAAACTCCCTTTGACAGTGATTGGTTTAATCGCAAAGCGATCGTGTTTGATACCATCTACAATCCCGAGCAAACGTTATTCATCAAGCAAGCTCGCGAAGCGAGTTGTTATACGGTGACCGGTGTCGACATGTTTGTCCGACAAGCGGCCAAGCAATTCAAGATTTTCACCAGTAAAGATCCCAATTTGGAAACGATTCGATACGAAGTCAAACGGGCCACCAGTGCGGCGCGATACTAGGCTTTGTCAGAAAAGGGATCAAACCCCTAAAACATTTCCGCAGAGGGTCAGACCCCCTTTTCTAATAAAGCCCCGGATTGAGGTAAAAAGCGACTGATGACAGATCCTCATCCCACACGATTTCCAGCCCTTCATCCCTCAATACTGTCGATTGAGCAATTGATGTCCGAGTGCGAACTTTTGCAAACAAAACGAGGTGGGCCGGGAGGTCAGCATCGAAACAAAACCGAGTCGGCGATTGTGATCACCCACCTTCCGACCGGTTGCCTTGGTCAGGCCAGCGAGCGTCGCAGCCAACATCAAAATCGGGATGCGGCCATCGAGCGATTGCGGTTGGCGATGGCCTTGGCGGTACCCTTTCAAGTCGATCCGCAACAATCCCCATCGTATCGTTGGCGGGCTCGTACGGTCAACCAGCGACTCCAGTGCAACTCGAAGCACTTCGATTTTGCGGCGTTGTTAAGTGAGGCGATTGGATTCTTGCGAGCGGAAAGTTTCGAGCCCGCTGCGGCAGCCCAACGACTGGGTGTCTCCACGTCGCAATTGGTCAAATTTCTCAAACTGCAACCGGCAGCCATGGTTTTGGTGAACGAACAGCGCCAGCAATCCGGAAAACACCCGCTGCGTTAGTTGCTTTCTGCTTCCTTCGGCCGAAGTGTTACTTTTTTCTTAAAATTACAACCGTTTGTCGGTTGTGATGAACGGGCAAAATCTCTTCGATGGTGAAGAATCTACCCCACACTTGCCGCAAATAGTTATTCGAATGAAAAACTTGGGCGCGATAAGGTCCATCTTGCCGAAACCGATAAACGGAGCGCGTGTCAGGAAGGGGTTGCTGAATTTTCTCAACGACGGTGGGATCGATTTGGATCATCGACTGTAGCAACCGATTGTTGGGGTTGTTTAACTGGTCTCGCAATAGCTGCCAGGTATCTTCGTTTTGTATTGTTAGATAGCAGAGGCCATCGTCACGCATGATCCGTGTAAATTCTGCCAACCAACACGTTTCGAAGGTGTCAATATGAGTGAACACGGAAAACGCTGTGATCACATCGACGGAATTGTCTCGAAGTGGTAAAGACGGTAACGCATAGTTGAAAATCGGCTTGACCCGCTCCGGTAAGAATTGCTGGAGCCACCGGATATGGCGTCCGTTAATATCACTTCCCCAGATTTCCGGTATCTCCGATTGTGCCAGGTATTGGCGAATCAACCGACCGCTGGCACAACCAAAGTCAAACACCGTTTGCGGGTGAATCGCATACCGCTGACAGGCTGCTTGAACTTTTAAAAAATCTTCCAGTCCTCCCATCCAGTAATCGAGATGAGATTCCGGATTATAATTTTCACGATCTTCCACAGCGGGAATTGGAAACGTATCACGGGACATCCAGTCTAGAATGGATTCTCCCTGTAGCAATTCTTCCAGCCGTCGCAAACGCGGATTTTTTTCCATCGGTTGGGACAGGTGTTGTAAAACGGGAGGCAGATTTTCGAAGGGTTGATCATCCAGCGTATTTTTCGATAGATCGTCCTCCCAAGCTACTGGGCGGCGAGGGGTGGCGGGGGGCCGGATTTCAATGGGTTGGTCAGTCATTTAAACGTTAGTTGAGTTCGGGAAGAAACACTTATTGAATTCGTTTGGCGGCCCAGTCTCGCAGTTGTTCGCGAAAAATTTTGGAGTTGTGACGGATGTCAACCGGCAACGAGCGATGAAGCAAGATGTGTTCGATTTGTCGGGTCAGTGGATTTTGGCGGGCGATCTGTTTTAATGAATTGATCAATTCGGTTCGCTGTCTTGTTCGGCGTGGCCATGCTTCGGGATAAGGTTCGGCAACGATCACCGGGATCTGTTGACCGGGTTGGTCAATACCGACCAATGCGCAGCGATAAATGTTGGGATCGGTGTTAATAATGGCCTCGCAGGGGATCGTGTACATCACGCCATTCGCTGTTTGAACCCGATGTGACTTGCGTCCGCAGAACCAAAACCGATCGTTCTGATCCAGGTAACCAACATCTCCCATTCGGTGCCAAACTTCTTGATGCTCAACTTCAGGGGTCAAAGTATTTGGTGCGCCTTTAATTTTATGTTCCGCGTTGGCCTCGGTACGTGTCCAGTATTGCGGGCTGACGACTTTGCCGC
Source organism: Mariniblastus sp. (assembly GCA_041745975.1). Taxonomy (GTDB): domain Bacteria; phylum Planctomycetota; class Planctomycetia; order Pirellulales; family Pirellulaceae; genus Mariniblastus. Next base: position 1,264 of record JBGTHU010000684.1, on the reverse strand, counting down.
TGACGATCAATTCGCCGATTTGGCCGATTGGTAATTCTTCGACCATTTCAATTGACTCGATCGGCTTGTCAACGATCCGAATGACCTTCCACTGCATATCAGGAAAGCGTTTGCCGACGCACGTTCCGGCGCCTGCTGCCGTTTGCTGGCTGGTTTCAGTAAGAATGGTGGACGCATCGTTGCAGGCGACTGGCAGTGATTCAGTCGCTCCGTAGGGAGTGTATGCTTCGCCCTGCGGACTGATGACTTGCTTGATGCGGTCCAACAATTCGGCCGGTACGGGTGCCCCAGCTGATAAGACCCGCTTAATCTGGGGAAATTGGATCTCATGCCTCAATGCGAACCGAGTCACGGTATTCCAGAGTGCTGGGGATCCGAACGATTGGTTGGCTTGGAATAGTTCGGCGGCTCGTTTGAACTCCCAAGGATCGATCTTGGCTGGTCGCGTGGCATCCATTTTTGGGAAAACAGTGGTGGTTCCCATTGCGGTGTTGAATAGCGCGAACAGCGGGAAGCCGGATACATCGACTGATCCCGGTTCAATCTGAAAGTAGTCTCGAATTTGTCGAGCCTGTTCGATGAACATCTCATGTCGATACAACACTCCTTTGGGAGGACCGGTACTGCCGGTGGTAAAAATGATGGCGGCCGGGTCGGAACGGCGGATTTCCAACGGCTTAAAAACGGCATGATCCGATGGCTGGAAGGGTTTGATGGGCTGGCAAGCTGGCCACCGCCCCAATACAAAATGGTGTCGGCTGTAGGGTAGGCGTCCCCGAAAAATTCCACGAATAAAATGGGCCAGCGGAATCCCGACCATCCCCTCGGGGCGAGCTTCCGCCAGGCAATTGATGAGATTTTTTCGACCCATTCCGGGATCGATCAGGATCACGACCAATCCGGCCTTGAACATGGCAAACACACAAGCCACAAAATCAATACCGGGAGGAACCATTAACGCCATCCGCATTCCGGGGCGCGATCCGGCGGCCAACAGCTGGGTCGCGATCTGATTGCTGTACCGCTCCAAACTCTCAAACGTGATCGTGTCGAACTGAGTCGATGATCGACCGCTCGGTTGTTGAACGCTGACTTCCGTTCCTGAAAATGGGCCTATTTGAGTTTTTGGCGAGATGCCGAGATCAGCATTCCACCGGTTCCGCATCAGCCCGAAAAGCGGCTGCTTTTGAGGGGCCGCCACAGCGATTGCTGAGGGCATACCCGTGGCAGTCAGGCTGACACAGTGCCCTACATTTTGCAAGTC
>JBGTHU010000683.1:0-6584 GCA_041745975.1 Mariniblastus sp. | reverse complement strand
GAAAGGGACTGTGGCGTTGGTCATGGATTTCAAGTGAAACGGTGACGTCGAAGGGGTGCAAACGAACGATAAATATTGAGCTTCTGAAACAACGTTTTGAACTGCAGGGTCGGCCCTGCAAGATAAACAACAAGGCCTCTTTCGATCTCCATCCAGGGGAGGATCGATCCATAGCCTGACATTCGTCGTTGTTATACAGCAAAAAGTCGATTTTCCCAACGGGAAATCGACCGACTCGTCTAGGAAAAATGGTAACCGTTGAGGGGGCAAAAGGGAGTTTGAGGCTGCTGTTGAAACAATCGCTACCCAATGTGCGGCTTTAACGAAGTCACATCTCGGGCAAAAGCCTCGACCTCCCTACAATTTCCGCCAATTCGGTGAAGCGACATGGACTTTTGGGCGGTTGCGATAAATTCACGTGGGCAAGCGGCGATTGCTCACGAATTAGGATTCAATACCCCAGCCCGATTTTCGCTGTTGGTAAAAATCAAGGAAGCAATCATTGGCGATCGCTTCCCGGGCCTGTCGCATCAAACGCTGGTAGTAGGCCAAATTGTGCAAGCTGAGGATCATCGGGCCCAGCATTTCATTGGCGATGAACAGGTGCCGAATATACGAGCGGCTCAAATGGGAGAATTCGGTTTCCACCTCGGCTTGCAGCGGACGGGGATCGCGAGCATGAATTTGATTTCGCAATTTTAAATGGCCTGTATCGGTAAATGCCATCGCGTTTCTGCCATTGCGAGTCGGCATCACACAGTCAAACATATCGACGCCCCGCAAGACTCCTTCCAGCAAATCGATCGGAGTTCCGACTCCCATCAGATAGCGAGGCTTTGCGGTAGGAAGCAAGGGGCAGGTGGCATCGAGAATGCGATACATCTCAGCCGGCGGTTCACCGACACTCAAGCCACCGATGGCGTATCCGGGAAACTCCAGACTGACTAATTGCTGGGCCGATTGGCGTCGCAGTTCAACGTCTAACCCACCTTGAACGATGGCAAACTGGGCTTGATCGGTTCGTTGGTGAGCCTGTTGGCAGCGCTGAGCCCAGCGGGTCGAACGGAGCATGGCGTCTTCGATTACGCTGCGGTCATTCGGCAGGGAGACGACATGATCGAGCACCATGGCGATATCGGAACCGAGTTGTTCCTGGATCGCTACCGCTTTTTCGGGGGTCAAGTCGATTTCAGACCCGTTGAGGTGCGAGCGAAACCGCACCCCCCGATCGTCAATTTTTGTCAAACGGGCTAAAGAAAAAATCTGAAAGCCGCCACTGTCCGTCAGAATCGGTCGACTCCACCCCATGAACCGATGCAAGCCACCGAGTTCCGACACGATCTCTTCACCGGGCCTAAGATGCAAGTGATACGTGTTCCCTAGAATGATTTGGGAGCCGGTCGATTCGACTTGAGTGGTGGTCAACCCCTTGACTGTGCCGCAGGTCCCGACCGGCATGAATGTGGGAAGGTCGATCATTCCGCGGGGTGTGTGCAGTCTCCCCAGCCGAGCACCGCAACTCGCATCGACATGGATCAGTTCGAAGGTGACCGGTGAAACAGACGAAACCGATGAATTGGAGGAATAAGCCATGGAGTTCCGCAGACGATTGTCGCAAAGGCCGGGGTTAGAAACGTTATTGGAACGCTCTTTTTATTCGCCACGCATCTTCAAGCCGATTTGTCCCAATTTTTCACGGATTTCGGTGAGGCTGGTAACGCCAAAGTTCTTGCATTCCAGCAAATCATCGGGAGACTTTCGAGCCAATTCGCCGATGGTGGTCAATCCCAAGCGGGTCATGCATTTGCGAGCCCGCACCGACAAATTCAAATCCGACATCGGTCGTTCCAACAACGCTTGCTCATCGGGCGTCAGGTGACTAAAGTCGACTTGTTCTTCGGGCTCTTCTTTTTGGTTGGCCAATTGACCGATTACCAGACCTTTGTTAGCCATCATTTCGCGAATTTCAACCAAGGATGTTTCGCCAAAATTTTTGCTATTGAGCAGATCCAATTCGGAAATTTTGCAAAGGTCTCCCAAAGTCAAAATTCCCATTTTTTGTAGGCAATTTCGACTGCGTACCGACAATTCAAATTGGGCGATGGGAATGTTCATGACCCCAGCGATTTGCTGTCGCGCCCGCTCTCGTTCGTGATCGTAATCTTCGTCCAGCGAAGCCATGGCATCATTGCGAAACAATCGGGCTCGCGGATGAGTGGGGTGGGATTCGAGAATGCGATCATAGCAACGAGTTGCTCGATCGTATTGGTCGTGATCCTCGTACAGCAATCCCAGGTTCAGCAAAATGCCGACATGAGTGGGGAACAGCCCCGCGCCACGTTGATACAACTCCAACGCTTTTTCGTCATTGCCGCGGCGTTCATTTTCCAAGGCCAATCCAAACAGGGCTCCAGCATGCCGTTCATTGGCGGCCAATGCCCGTTCGTACAACATGCAGACCTCTTCGGAATTTTCCAACAGCATGGCCAGCGTTGCACCGCGTTGGTACAGATATTCAGCGGTTTGTTCGCCAAAAATATTGTCCAAAATGTCCATGGCACTACGGTGATCTTTCTGGTGCCTTTTCGCTTCGACGATAGCCAACAAGCAATCATTCTTGTTGTAACCGGCTCGAATAGCATTTTCATAGCAGTCGATGGCAGTGGCAATGGCTCCCAACGAGAATTGAGCTTTCCCCAGATAAAAATAGGCCAGTGCACCGCTGTCCGAATTTTGCAACGTGGTAATCGCATCGGTATAGTGCCCGAGTAAAAACTGACAAACACCCAATCGAACCGAGGTTGCGGGCGTGCGCTCGTGCTGGGCTGCCATTTGTTCAGCAGCCTCTCGCAAGCCGCTGATTAACGAGTAGTCATTGCTGATCTGAAGCGAAATATACTCGATTTCGCGAGGTCCAAAGGAGCTATTGGACAACAGCAAGTCCTTGATTTCGATGGCCGGGACTAAATTCATACTAAATTATTTCCTCAAACTTAAAAAACGGGGACGTTTCGCTAAAACTTCGTAATTCTGCCATGTTTTGACTATTTCTGCAACGGCTCATCGGTCGATTACGCTAATTTTAAGGAAATTTGAGAGATTATTGAGGGGCCACCAATGGAAAGTGATTCGAATTTTATTGAAGTCGCCACGACTCATAAGGTCCTGGATACGATAAATTTACGCCTGCCATCTGTCCCCTGAAGCCCGTTGCTAATAAACTGAGGGACAGATCGAGCCTTTCTGTCGTTGAAATCAGTCGGCTGCACGTGCAGATTGACTGATAAAAAAATGAACCTTGTTCAACAAAATTTCTCATTTCGTACTCATTTCGTATTGCGGGATTTTGGTTTTTGAATATATTTACCGGTTTTCGCCAATCATGCCAGCATAGCTCAGTTGGGAGAGCAGCGGTTTTGTAAACCGCAGGTCGTGGGTTCGAACCCCTCTGCTGGCTTAAAAGAAAAGAAGCGTCATTTTTTTGGGGGGGGTTACCGAAGCGGTCAAACGGGACAGACTGTAAATCTGTTGGCTATGCCTTCGTAGGTTCGAATCCTACACCCCCCATCCCAGTTGCGTTAGATTTGGTGTATTATTTTGACTGTCGAAAACGGAATTGCTTGAGCCGATGGCTTGGACGGTTTTGAGTTCGTATGCGGGTGTAGCTCAATGGCAGAGCCCCAGCCTTCCAAGCTGGTTGTGAGGGTTCGATTCCCTTCACCCGCTTCTGTGCCGATTTGAACAGGTGTGCCGATCGCTCGGTGATCTGTTGGATGGGTGATAGGATTGGATGTTGGATTGGTCAGCTCGCTTGATCGACGTCATTGTGTTGCAGTGCGGTCGATTCAAATCGCTGAATTGATTAGGGCACAGCCAATCTTGTGCGGGGCTTGAGTTTGCTGCTGTAGCTCAGTGGTAGAGCACTTCCTTGGTAAGGAAGAGGTCATGGGTTCAAGTCCCATCAGCAGCTTTGTTGTATTGGATCGGCCTATCGGGTCGTTGGTTTATTTCCTGGTTGAAAGTTTTTTTAAGAAGAAGTAGGTAATTGATAGTATGGCCAAGGAAGAATTTAAGCGGACAAAACCGCACGTAAATGTTGGCACCATTGGGCACATTGACCATGGCAAAACGACAACGACGGGGGCAATCTTGGCGGTTCAGGCTGCTAAGGGTTTGGCAAAGCCAAAGGGTTATGCCGAAATTGCCAAAGGGGGAACCGTTCGTGATGCAACCAAGACGGTGACGATTTCGGTTGCTCACGTTGAATACGAGACGGACAATCGTCACTACGCTCATATTGACTGCCCCGGACACGCCGACTTTATTAAGAATATGATTACTGGTGCCGCTCAAATGGACGGCGCGATTTTGGTTGTGTCGGCTGCCGATGGGCCGATGCCTCAGACCAAAGAACACGTCTTGTTGGCTCGCCAGGTGGATGTTCCGGCGCTGGTCGTGTTTTTGAATAAGTGTGATTTGGTGGATGACGAAGAGTTGCTGGAACTGGTCGAGATGGAAGTTCGCGAACTGCTCAGCAAGTACGATTTTGATGGGGATAATGCTCCCGTCGTCCGAGGGAGTGCATTGCCGGCTTACAATAACCCGGCAGATCCTGACGCCAGTAAATGTATCAGTGAACTGATGGACGCAATTGATACTTACATCCCCGAACCCAAGCGAGAAGAGGACAAGCCGTTCTTGATGGCGGTCGAAGATGTGTTCTCGATTGAAGGTCGCGGTACGGTGGCCACTGGTCGAATTGAACGAGGGGTGTTGAGAACCGGTGACGAGGTCGCAATTATCGGGCTGGATGAGGAACCTCGTAAAACTACCTGTACAGGCGTTGAGATGTTCCGCAAGATCCTCGACGAGGGACGCGCTGGTGATAATATCGGTGCTTTGCTGCGAGGGGTTAAGCGGGAGGATATCCAGCGTGGTCAGGTGTTGGCCAAGCCCGGTTCGATTACGCCGCACGACAAGTTCGAGGCTGAAATCTATTGTTTGAGCAAAGAGGAAGGGGGGCGACATACGCCATTCTTCAGTGGCTATCGGCCCCAGTTCTACTTCCGTACCACTGACGTGACCGGTACTGCCACTTTGGTGGGTGCTGATATGTGCATGCCTGGCGACAATGTGAAGTTGACAGTTGAACTACAAAAGCCCATCGCGATGGACGAAAATGTTCGCTTCGCGATTCGTGAAGGTGGACGAACCGTCGGCTCGGGCGTGGTAACCAAGATCCTCAAGTGATTTTGCGGATGGCCTGAAAGCAGATTGAATAGATCGAGGTGGTGAGTGCGGATGCGTTTGCCACCCGATTTTTTCAGTCCGTTTAAGCAGGAATTTGGGGCGATTGGCAGTGAGTCGGGTGATGTGGTGCGGCCAGAGTTGTGAGTGACCGTGTTTTAGGGGTGTAGCTCAATTGGTAGAGCACTGGTTTCCAAAACCAGCGGTTGCGGGTTCGAGTCCCTCCGCCCCTGTTGATTCCTGGGGCGTTGGCAGTTTTTTTTGGAGCCGATTGGCCGCGTTGGCGTCGGTGTTTGTCGATAAGGGTTTGTCGGTTAGGTTGTCAAATGAGTTCAGTAGCAAAGCAAAAGCAGCAGCAGGTGGCCCGTCCGGGTTTTTGGTTGGGTTTGCTCCAGTTTGGTTTATATAAGCCGAATCAAGGACGGGTGGTGCGACAGGTTTCGTTTGCTGCCATGGCGCTGCTCTTCTTTTTGTCGGCTTACGAGGCGGAGCGGTCCGGATTGTTTAATGGCTTGGGTGGTGGTAGATACTTGGCCCTGATTGGGTTGACCGCATTGGGGGCTTGGTTGGCCTTTCGGATTGTTAATTATGCTCCCTTTGCTGATTTTCTGATCGCGGTCGAGGCCGAAATGAATAAGGTCTCCTGGCCATCGAGAAAAGAAATGTGGAATGCGTCGTTGGTGGTAATGTTTGTTATCTTTGCCATGGCCGCTTTCTTATTCTTTTTCGATGCGATCTGGACGTTTATTTTTGAGGCGATCGGGATTAGGTATAGCGAGTCGGAGCCGTTTTTGGTTTGGGCGTTTCGTAAGTTGACGGGGGGTTAATCGAATCAATGACCGAAAATAACGACCAAGTTGATCTTTCCGAGCAAGAGTTGGAGGCTTCTCCAGCAGCAGCACAGCCCGATGGAGGTGCCGGTTCATCCGACTTGGAAGGTGTGGGACGTTTCGAGGCGGGTTCGAGCGGTGATTCTGGTGCGGGCGAGGTCAGCGATATGGCTGATGCCGACGCCGCAGATAATCATGGTGATGGCGAGGGGCCAGAGGAAGGGCTGAACGAACTTGGATTTCGCCCCGATGAGATGGTTGATGACGACGAGGAGGATTCAGAAGGGGAAGTTGTCAACGGGGTGGATCCGATCGAAGAGTTTGTTGACGAAGGTGTGGTCGAGCAAGCGGCGGTTGAGAGCCAGGAGATGGAGTGGTATATCCTCAAGGTTCAGGTGAATCGTGAGAATTCGATTTGCGACGGGCTGAGACGACGTATTAAAGTGGAGGGAATGGACTCCTATTTCGGTGAGGTGCTGGTTCCAACTGAGGATGTTCGTGAGTATA
>JBGTHU010000682.1:0-7516 GCA_041745975.1 Mariniblastus sp. | reverse complement strand
TCTCGCAATTCTTTGTTGGCCAAAGTGTGCAGCAATTACCGAGCACAGTTGCAAATTTTTGAACTGCAGCGAAAACAGCCTTTTATTTTGACCCAGGAGATCGCCGACCAGACCGTGCAAATGCATCGCCAGATCGCCGATGCTGTCAAGGATCGAGATTCCGTGCTTGCCCGAGCATTAATGATCGAGCATATTCAAATTGGAAAGCAAAACATTTTGGCTTATTTTGCCTCCTCCCCTGAAACCCTTGCCTAACCATTTTGGCGAACCACTTTGCCGAACTACTTTACTAAACCCCAACCATTCCGAAGAGTCGTAAATTAGAGTCGATGATGTAATTAACGAGACTTGGCAAATTAATTTTCCAAGTGAGTTTGTTGCCTAAAACCAAACCAAGATTGTCTAAGATAAACATTGGAGTCGAGTCAGTGCCTAATATAAGTCGAAAGTTGATTTTTCAAGTTGCTGGTCCCGGGGAGTGTCAGTTTTCGCTAACGGCGGCCCAGATGGTTTTGTTGAGTAGTTGCTTGTTCTGGCTGCTCCCCTTAGGGCTCAATGATTCGATTGGCAATGGTTTCTCGGGGGATGTGGCAGAAGTTCTGGTTTATCAGCGAAGTTTCGCTGAAAAGGAAACACAACAAGTTTTGCAGCATTTGCAACAAAAGTGGAGTTCCGTGACAGACCTGGATCCGCAACCCGCTGCTCCGGCAGAAGACCATGCCGATCCCCGCGTTAAGCGGGTGATTGTCCGCCAAGAGGGGGACGATGGTTCCAAGAGCTATCGGATTCCCGCTCTCACCGTCACCCCCGCCGGAACGTTGGTGGCAGCCTTCGATATTCGCTGGAATGGCTCAGGTGACCTGCCCGCCGACATCGATGTCGGTGTCATGCGCAGTACGGATAATGGCGACAGCTGGGGGCCGATGATCGTGGCAATGGACTATGATGAACAAGTTCCCGGATCAAGAGGGAACGGTGTCGGTGATCCTGCGATTCTGGTCGATCGAACCACCGGGCATCTATTTATAGCCGCACTTTGGTCGTTTGGAGACAATGGCTGGAATGGCTCCAAGTCGGGAATGACTCCAAAGGAGACCGGCCAATTTGTCATTTCTCGCAGCACCGACGATGGGCTGACCTGGGAGCCGCCGATTTCAATTACACCCCAAATCAAACAACCCGAGTGGCGACTCTGCTTCAATGGCCCCGGTGCAGGTATCCAATTGGCCGATGATACGCTGGTCTTTCCGGCTCAATTCCGAGACGCACAGGGGAAAGCCTCCAGCTGTTTTGTGTTCAGCACAGACCAAGGGAAAAATTGGCAAATTAGCCCCGCGGCGATCCCCGACACTCCGCCTACCAGTGAATCGCAGATCGTGCAGTTGCCAGATGGTTCCCTGTTGATGACGATGCGAAATGAATCCAGATTTCACAAACGACTCTGGTCTCGCTGGCAATGGCAGGATCGATTGGAAAATGGCCAGTGGGTCGATACTCGAGCGGACGTGATCGATCCGGTCTGCATGGCAGGATTGACGACCCACCCTGACGGCTATGTGTTGCTCTCCAATAATAACTCTGACAGGCGTGAACGCATGACGATCCGCTACAGTAGCGACGGGAAAAGCTGGAGTGAGGGGAAACTGCTGGATGATCGTCCATCTGCTTATTCCTGCTTGGCGATTTTGCCAAATGGAGACGTCGGCATCTTGTATGAATGTGGCGATCACTCTGTGCAGACATTGACTTTTGCTCGTTTTCCCTTGGCTTGGGTGTTGGAGTAGTTGATTGGTTTCATGTTTAGTTTTTGCATTTTGAGTACAATTTTTTTGCAGTGGCGCTTGATCGATCGCGACTGATCGGTGAAATGATAAGTTGGATGTTTTTAATCTATCTCTTAAAAAAAGGAACTGAAATCATGTTTCGAAAGCACGATGTCGTCGTTTCGGATTTTCATCGCCCACGCCCAAGCTCTGGGTTCACCTTGGTAGAATTGCTGGTGGTGATCGCCATCATTGGCATTTTGATCGGGATGTTGCTACCCGCCGTGCAGCAAGTGCGCGAGGCGGCTCGGCGAGCGTCCTGCATGAACCATCAACGGCAGTTGGGATTGGGGTTGCATAACCATGAAGGCGCGTTTATGAAATTTCCGATCGGAGCCAACGGTGCCAACGGACTTTCCTGGCGAGTGGTCATTTTACCTTTTATGGAACAAAACAATGTTCACGATTTGTTTAATTTTGCTGATGGTTACTGGAATGCGGGGCCCAACAATGAAGGACCCAACAAATTAGTTCATGCTTTGAATAAGATCTCGGTATTCAACTGTCCTAGTCATGTGACTGACATTGCCGCCAATGGCTCCTGCAGGCTGGGCGATGGGCGACGCACTTATACATCGGACTACCATGGTGTGGCCGGGCCAAAGGGAATCGGCCCGGAAGGCAATCCCTACGAGGTTCAAACAACCCCTGCCGGTCATGGCGGGTTTGCCTTACAAGGTATGTTAACTCGCAATCTGGCTTTCCGCATGGGAGAAGTTTTTGATGGAACGTCGAACACATTGGTCATTGGCGAAATTGCCGTTTATTGGAATGGTCAAGTGTTGGGAAGTGACGGTGCAAGCTGGGTTCGCGGAACGCAAAATAGTGGCTGGGCCCAAAGCGGAATGGCCTCTTGCCGCAACGTTCAAAACGGACTGAACGTCCCCTACAACGGGATCTATAACGATATCAGCTTCAGTAGTTTGCATCCGGGCGGAGTGGTGTTTGCCAGAGCGGATGGATCGACTAGTTTTGTCATTGCCAATATTGATTTGGCGACTCTCAAGTCTCTATCCAGTCGCGACGGTGGCGAATTAAACATCTACTATTAATAGTTAATTTAACCATGAAAAAAGCAAAAAACACGCTCGCCAATTCGATCGCACTGACTGGGACGCTGGCTTTGACAGTCGTTTTTCAGCTGATTCTTTTGCCTGGATGCGGAGATTCGGGTACCCGCCAGGCAAACTCCATGCACGTCACGGGGAAAGCAACGTTTCGGGGCCAACCGATCAAGCTGGGATTAATTGTTTTCGAACCTGATCCCTCTCAAGGAGGCAGCGGAACCCAAGGTTTTGCCGCTATTCGGGACGGAGAGTTCAATACGCAAAAGCCGGGAGGACAAGCGGTTGCCATCGGGCCTTGCATTATCCGCGTTACCGGAGGAGACGGTGTGGGAATTGACGCTTTTACTCCCTTTGGCAATATGATGTTCGACGAATTCACGACGAAGATGGTTATGGATACCGACAACGGTGAATTGTCGATTGAGGTCCCTGCTTCTCAGGGATTTGAAGCGCCGGAATTTCGGTAGCGTTGGTGATGAATCCTGGCTCGCACCGACGCAAACTCGGCTGGGAGCCTGCTCGCTGCGGTAAGGTAGTTGGTGGAAACGGCCACAACCGAACTGGGCTCGTTTGAGCCGGCCAAGGATTCATCGCTAGGCTATATTGGAAAAGGGGTCAGATGCTTCGGCATCCCTTCTGATTGCGATATAATCGTTCGGCAAGGTGAATTGTTAGTCACTGAAACCTTCCGAACTCTTTGTTTACGAACCATGTCAGTTCCACCTTGATGCCATCCCGCTCCCTACGCCTATCCCAAAATAACATCGTGTCCCTTAATCAGTTCTTCCCAATTGCCAGATACGATTCATGGTTTTTCCTGCTGATCAGCTTGTTGTTGGGGTGTTCGTTGAACCCAGTAGTTGGCCAGGAAAATCAATGGATCGCTGCGGAAAAATTGATTGAAATTCCCGATCCGATCGGCTTGGCGGGGCCCTTTTGTGGGCTGGTCAATGACAGTTTGGTGGTGGCCGGGGGCGCGAATTTTCCCGACGGGATGCCCTGGGAGATAGAAACAAAAAAGGGAACGAAAATTTGGCATGACGATGTCTATTTACTCGAACGTCCCGATGGAAATTGGAAACATGTTGGGAAACTGCCGCGTTCACTTGGGTATGGAGTCGCCATCACGTTGCCCGAGGGGGTGTTGCTGATCGGTGGTTCCGACGCAAGCCAGCACTATGCCGACGTTTATCTGCTGACTTATAAGTCAGACCAACTCCAGTTTCAGTCACTCTCGGCGCTACCGGTTCGGCTGGCCAATATGGCCGGCATGTTGATCGACGATAAGATCTATGTTGTCGGAGGTTCTCACACACCGGGAGAACAAGCCGCATCGAATCGAGTCTTTTCGGTGGTGGTTAGAGAATTACTCGGGAATCAGCAGGCGGCGGTATGGTCGGAAGAGTCGCCTCTGCCAGGTAATGGCCGCTTGCTGCCCGGGATCGCCGCGATGGGGAGCGATTTGTTTGTCTTTGGCGGAGCGGAAATTGTCAGCGAGGCCGATCAGCGTCGCCGCCACTACTTGCAAAACGGGTTCAAGCTCTCGCTCAAGCAAGCCCAGCAACAATCATCTAAACACCAACAAGCCAGAGACCAAGTGAATCGATCTGTCTGGCAGCCGATTGCCGATTTGCCCGTGCCCTTGGTTGCCACTCCTTTTCCCTCGCCAGCGATTGGCCCCAACCACTTTCTGGTTTGCGGAGGTGATGATGGGAGCCGTGTTGGATTCGAACCGATCGACCAGCACCCTGGCTTCAATGGAACGTGTTGGGGCTATCATGTGATTACAAACACCTGGATGGAAATGGGAAGTCTGCAGAAACCGACCGTGACCACTCAAATCGTTCCCTGGCAAGATCATTTTGTGATCCCCAGCGGCGAAGTCCGCCCCGGCGTTCGGTCGGCGTCGGTGACCAGTCTACGGCTCGTTTCCCCGACTCCCTCTTTTGGAATTATCAATTATGTATCATTGGTTGTCTACTTGTTGATCGTGTTTGGGATCGGCTTGCTGGCAGCGGGAAAAATTGTGAACACCAATCAGTTTTTTCGAGCCGACCAATCGATCCCCTGGTGGGCAGCCGGCTTAAGTATTTTTGCCACCATGCTCAGCAGCATCACCTTCATGTCGATTCCGGCTCAAGGGTTTAGCATCGGCTGGAATTTATTTGTGGGAAGTATTTATGTGATACTGACCCCGTTGGTGGCATACGTGTACGTCCCCTATTTTCGCAAACTAGATATCACCTCTGCTTACGAGTTTCTGGAAATCCGTTTTAATTTGGCGGTGCGGTTATTTGCCAGCCTCCAATTTATATTATTCCAACTGGGGCGAATCGCTGTCGTTTTGTTTTTGCCTTCGTTGGCCTTAGCGACCGTGGCGGGTGTAAATATCTATGTTTCGATTGTGTTGGTGGGGGTGTTATGCATGGCTTATACCATGTTGGGAGGGATGAAAGCGGTCATTTGGACCGATGCAGTTCAAGCGGTGATTTTGCTGGGCGGAGCCTTAATTGCGCTGATTGCGATTATCGATCGAGTGCCGGGTGGGGTGGGCCAGATCATTTCGGTGGCTGATGAAGGTCAAAAGTTTTTCCATTCCCTCAGTTGGAGTTGGGACACCACAATCGCGACCGGGTGGGCAATTATGTTTGGCAGTATTTTCAGCAATCTGTTTTCCTACACCGCCAGCCAAGATGTCGTGCAGCGGTATCTGACCACCTCCGATCAAAAGATGGCGGGGCGTGCAATTTGGGTCAACGCCATCATGGCTCCTCTGGCTCAAGCCTTGTTTTTTGCGATCGGTACCGGTCTGTTTGCCTTTTATTATTACCATCCACACAAGCTTCATCCGGCGATTGCCAACGATGGGATATTTCCATTCTTTGTCGTGCAAGAACTGCCGGTCGGATTGGCCGGCTTGATCGTGGCGGCTGTGTTTGCCGCTTCGCAATCGACGGTTTCCAGCAGTTTGAACAGTCTGGCGACCGCTGTGGTGACCGATTTTTATCGTCGCTTCCAACCGCAGGCCAGTGATCGACGAGCGTTAAGCCTGGCCAGGTTCGTTACATTGATCGCTGGCTTGATCGGAATTGGGTTGGCTATCGTGTTGGCCAGTTTAGGCGAGATTCGTTCGTTGTGGGAAATTTTTATTGCGGTGCTCAGCCTGTTTGGTGGGTCGGTTTCCGGATTGTTCTTTATGGGAATGTTCACTACCAAAACCCACGGCACGGGGGCGATGGTCGGGGCCTTGGCCAGTGTTGCCGTAGTGATGTGGATGTTTTTTTCAGGTGGTTTGTTTTGGTGGTACAGTGTTGCTGGTGTTTTTGTTTGTGTTTTCGTCGGATATACTGTCAGCTTATTAACGCCCCAATTCACTGCCAATAAAAATTTTCGCTAATTTTTCAAGCACAACCTAATATTAACCATCCAACCGACTCTGAAAATTTATGAAACTAACCGGGCTTATAGCAGCCACCCATACACCCTTTGACGCCGATGGAGATTTGAACCTGGCAGTTGTTGAAAATCAAGCTGATTGGTTACAAGAGCATCATATCCGACACGTTTTTATCGGCGGCAGCACCGGCGAAAGCCATTCGCTGTCGTTGGAAGAGCGAATCAAGCTGGCCGAACGTTGGGTGGATGTTGCTCGTGGCTCCGATTTGGGGGTCATTGTCCACGTCGGTGGAAATTGCCTGCGAGACGCGGCGACCTTGGCCAGCCAAGCGGAACAACTGGACGTTACTGCCATATCCGCACTGGCCCCCAGTTACTTCAAACCGACCGATGTAGCCGCATTGATTGAATCCATGAATGCGATTGCGGCGCGGGCGCCCAGCCTGCCGTTTTACTACTATGACATCCCGGCTCTGACTCAAGTCAGCCTGCCGATGCCTCAGTTTTTGCAACAAGCCCGTTTGCAGATTCCGAATTTGGCTGGCATCAAATTCACCAGCCAAGATTTTATCAGCCTGCAAAACTGTTTGAATTTGGACGAGGCGGCTTGGGATATTTTATGGGGAGTGGACGAATGCCTATTGGCAGCACTGGGAGTGGGGGTCAATGGGGCGGTGGGAAGCAGCTATAATTTCGCTCCGGATCTCTATCATCGGTTGATGGCTGCTTTTCATGCTGGAGATATTGCTACCGCTCGCCAGGAACAGATCAACTCGATCCGCTTAATTGAATTGATTGCCAGCTACAATTATCTGCCGGCTGCAAAGTATGTGATGGAGTTGTTAGGTGTTCCGGTAGGTGGGGCTCGACTTCCGCTGGGCCGCTTGACCGATGCTCAAAAAGAATCTTTGCAAGCCGATTTGGAACGAATCGGGTTTTTTGAATGGTCGGTCAAGTGAAACAAGATTCGGCGAAATCCCTTTTGAGGCAAGCCGGTGGAGCTGCCGAGTTGCATTCGTTTTATCGCCGGACGTTGCTGGAGGATGTGATCCCCTTCTGGTTCCCCCGGGCTATCGACACCGTACATGGTGGTTTTTTGCACTGCTTCGATCGGGATGGGGCGTTGTTGGACACCGATAAATCCGTGTGGGCTCAAGGCCGGATTAGCTGGATGTTGTTGACGTTGTACAACACTGTGGAACCACGGCAAGAATGGCTTGATTGGGGTGA
>JBGTHU010000681.1:0-8447 GCA_041745975.1 Mariniblastus sp. | reverse complement strand
CAAAGTCGCCGGGGCAAAAGCCCCTTGTTTTCCAGCAATTCCCAAGTAGGTCGTTTTTCCCGGCTCCAATTCGATTTCCGGATTAACAAAAACGTCGGGCATTTTTTCGATCAAAGCAAAATTGTGGGGACTGTCCCATGGTTCATCCTGCTTGAATTGTTCATACAATTCGTTTTGTTCAAGATAAGGTAACAGTTGCACTCGCCAACTGAGCAAACGATTTCCTTCTTGGTCGACCTGGGCAGTCGGCGGAAGGCTGCGGAATGCTGATTCGTGATTGAGGCTGGCCAGAATCAGTTGCCGAATATTGTTCTGCGATTCCGCCCGCCGAGCCGCAGCGCGAACCTGTTGAACCGCGGGAAGCAACGTCGCAACCACTAAAGGAGAGGTCGCCAAAACGCCGGGCAAGGTGGATCGTTCGTAAATATGGAACCCCGACTCAGTGCGATACAATCCGATAGACGTCGGGCCGACGCCTGCGGTAAGCACTTCTACAGGCGGCAATAGATCAAGGTCAACGTTGGGCCTCATTCCTCCTTCGAAGGCAAAAATGAGTGGAATCACGGCATACACGGAATCAATCATGTTGCTCATATTCAAGTAAAACAAGCCGGAGGGTTGACCCAGACTTCCATTGAGTTGTGAATCGAACAACGCGGCCATATCGGGCAGATCTGTCAATTTTCCACCACTGCGTCGAAGACGCCTATGATGCGTGTTGATGACTTTGGCATCGAGAGCGATCAAAAGTTCTTTGTCGCTGGCTTGGAACGCAATCCCAGGAAATGCCATTTGCATCATTGGATCGAGAGGGATCAATTCATAAAGCATTCCCTGAGGGTTGTCTTTTTTCTCCAAAATAAAATCATCAAGAAAATTATCTTCGACCCCCTCCAGCAGTTTCTCCAATACGACATTCACTTGGTCAGCATCTTTGATTTCTACTGAGGCAGCCAAACCAGCGGCGGGGTTGAGTAAAGAGAGCTGTTGATAGGAATAAACCAGTTGTCCCACGTTATCCAAAATGTCCTTCTCCAAGTCCACATCGAATTCCGCCATCATTTGCCGCAGGGTATCCCGATCATCGTCCTGACCCATTTCGGGTGCAAACAAATCCCACAAGTGTTTCAGGTTGAGTTGGATTGCTGAAAGACTATCGACCGAATCGGAGACGCCTGCCAATTGGGCGACGTCGATAGGTGGATTGTCAAACGTTCCCCAAAAACCGGTCACTCCCTCTGGCGCGTCCAACACCATTCGCGAAACCGATGACGCTTGATCAAAACCGAAAACAACTTTGGCGCTGCGGATATCATAAAAACGCAACTTGTCGAATGTCGGATCGTTCGATGCGGGGTCTGGAAGCGAGGAAAAAACCTCGATCAAGTTGACCGATCCCCAAAACACCGGTCGCTCGACTGGCATTTCATCGACCATTTGCTGAAAGTAGTCGGGGGCTGGCGTATTCCCATTGGCGATCAATTTGGCCATTTCGCCTTCTCCCAAAGCAAAATAGAAACGGTTGTTGTCGATTCCATATTCTGCTTTTTCACCAGTGGGATAAGTCAGCAGCTTGAACATTCGGCCATCGACATCGAACCTATCAGGCTCTTGATCGAACTGGCTTTCGAGTTCGATTAAGTATTCTTTAATTTGATCTTCGTGCTCCCCCAGATCAACGATAAAATTGATCATCGGCACTTCCAAATTATCGGAAATCTTGGCAGCAAACACCCAAGGTTGATTGAACACGATGGCGGGGCCCAACCGCATTGCCTGGCGAATCAGCTTGGCAACCTCTGGGTCGCCCTGATCGGTCTCGATTTCGCGGGCAATTTGATCCAGTAAATCCAAAAAGCTATCTTGAAGTTCGGGCTGTGCCAGCCAACGCTCAAAGTCCGATCCGTTTATGTTCGGTCTGATGTCACCGGTTGAACCAGCAAACAGCGTAGCATCCTCCGGCAAATAACGAAACACGTCCGGCGACGATTGAGCTGCGGTTGAATGGTCGACCCAGCAAATCAGGCTACAAAAAAACAAGCTGGCAAGGATTGCGATTTTTGGATTTTTCATCGGTTTCTTTCCTATAGTTAAGATTGAACTGTTGGCTCGTAAACGTTCACGGCTACATTATTCACCCACGCCTGGTTCGTCATTTGGATCATCGTCAGCGGATTTGCTGTCATCCGCATCGCCCTCGCTGGCAATGCCGTTTCGAGGGAGGGTAAAAATCGTACCATCATCGCAGGTGACCGTGATCTCTTCACTGCGCCATTTGTTGGCCGTCAAGTTGACTCGACCTTGAACATTCGCCCCACCGATCGATCCAGCGACGTTAAAATCGACTCGAGCGTGCCCGTTGCCATTATTGTTTTGGAAATCAGTGATACCGAAACTGGCTCCCGATTCAATTGGGCTACCGAGTTTCGCCGCAATTTCCTGATCTTCATTTAGTTCTTTGACGACCGCCTCCATAGGGGCTTTGGCCATATCGAAAGCAAAGTAAACGATCCCGCCGCATAGACCACCGCCGGCCAAAAAAAGTATCAGCAATACGACAGACACCCAAAAACATCCTTTTTTACTCATTCTTTAACTACTTTCTTCCCATGGATTTGAGACTACGAACGGAAATCGAACAATTGTTGTAGTATTTCGAACCTTGGTTGTCAATCTTGTGATTTCAGGCCATTATGTTGGTAAAATAATTAAATCAGCTTTTTGTCGGCAAGATTGAAGTCAGCTTATTCATGCACGGGTGCTAAATAAAACGATGCGAAATTTTTTGTCTCAGACCCATCCAGCAAGTTCAACTTCTAATCTGAACCAAAATGCAAGTCGCATTTTGCGGGGAGGCCCTCGAACCGGTGCATCCTTCGGTGAGACGGAACTGCGTTTAAGAATCGACCAATGTTCTCAATTAATCCGAAGACCGCACGGTTGGGCAGACCTTCCGTCTAGCATGCCATTCGTCAGCTTGCAATCACTGGTTGGTGAAGAAGAGCCTAAATCGATCGAGCTAAAACAATTAGCTGCGGAAGAAGCCATCGATGCGGATTTATCAGAGACTGCCAGTCACAAATTGATGACTGATCGGGGTCTGTTTACCCTGACCGGTGACAATCTGTTATGTCGCTGTCCAGCTTGCCATGCGCCGTTGACACTGCGAACATGGTTGGGGCTGGCCGATTGTTGGCGTTGCCATGCTTCGATTGAGTTGACTTCGCAAGAATTGGCGTCGGTGACATTGGAACTCCCAAGCAAAACATTACCAGAGAACAAGACCGCTTCTCCAACAACCGATCGGCGGAAAACTGCCGCAATGAAATCCGCACAGATTGCGGCTCCCTCCGTTGGGTCCGATGACCTTCCAATCGACGTTTCGGCCTCGATTGAACTTTCGCCGACGGTCGACAATATCGATATTGATCCTCGCGAGTTAGAGTGGGAAGTGCTGGCGGGAGGTTCGTTACTTCCCCGGTTGGCTCGTCGTGGCTATGAGATGACACCCGCTTGGCTGGTGAGTTTGGTGTTGCATTTAGTATTATTGTTGATATTGGCTTTGATCATTTTGCGTGATTCCTCCACTGCTAATCTGCCTCGGATTGTCTTGTCCAGTTCGATTAGTCTTGATCGTGAGCTTGGGGGTGACGTACGGATCGAGCCATCCGATTACGAATTGCAGGACGATCTATCGGTGGCCAGTATGATGCGGGTTGGCGAGGCCGAAGCTCGGGATCTGCTGGAGAAAGCCAGACAAGACGCTCGCGAATTGATCGAAGATTTACGACCCGAAGTGATTTTGCCGGAGTTGACAACAATAAAAGAAAACATCACCAACCGCCCCGATCATTTGATGTCGTTTGCGGCTCGAGACCCCCGAGTCCGCGCGGAGATCGTCACGAAGGAAGGGGGAACGACGCTTACCGAGGCTGCCGTGGCTCGCGGGCTAAGATGGTTGGTGTCGGTTCAAAACAAAGACGGCAGTTGGAGTTTGGCAAATTACGATAAACACTCCGATCCCCGCAATCCCGGCGACGTGATGGGGACGGCGTTGGCGTTGCTGCCGTTGCTGGGCGCCGGTCAGACGCACGAATATGGGATCTATCGCGACAACGTGGCGGCTGGTTTGGCTTGGTTGATCGAGAATCAATTAGAAAATGGTGATTTGCGAGCTGGATTCCGCGAAGAAGCCGGGATGTACGCCCACGGACAAGCGGCGATTGTTTTGTGCGAGGCGTTGGCGATGACCGGCGACGAACGTTTCCGGATACCGGCCCAACGAGCAATCGAATTTATCGAAAACGCTCAACATGCCCAAGGAGGCTGGCGCTATCGACCGGGAGAGCCTGGAGATACCAGCGTTTTCGGCTGGCAAATGATGGCATTGCAAAGTGCTCGATCCACCAATTTAAGTTTAACAGGCCAAGATTCGACGCTTCGATTAGCCGATTACTTTCTAGATCAAGTCATCGCACCCGCAAAATATAATGATCGACGGCAATTGGCTCTTCCTCGTGGAGCGGCTTACGCATATCTTCCTGGACGACCTGCAACGGCTCCCATGACAGCTGAAGCGATTCTTTGTCGCATGTACCTGGGGTGGAACCGACAAGACCCACGCATTGCGGCAGCGGTCAAATGGCTAATCGCCGATCACTTGCCAAATGAAAAAGAATACAACGTCTACTATTGGTATTACGGCACTCAAGTGATGCATCATCACGGAGGACAGCCCTGGGAAATATGGAATGCAAAAATGCAGGAATTATTGCTTCCCAAACAGATCAAGCAAGGCAAGTTTGCAGGAAGCTGGGACACCAGTATTTGTCCTTGGGGAAAACGAGGTGGGCGTATCTACACCACCTCGCTGGCCTGTTGTATTTTCGAGGTCTACTATCGCCATCTCCCTTTGTTCGAGCAGTTAACGCTGGATTAGGAAGTTAGAGTCGATTGATCGAACGTTCACATCGGGAAAAATCTCTTTTTTTGGCTTCCAAGCCCCTCGTAGTAACCTATATTACCACGTTAAAATGAAAATAAGGTTAAATTTTAACGATTGGGAAAGTTGGGAGGCCATGTTCATGATCCTTGATGGTAAAGCTTAAGTTTTTTCCCCCTCGATTCGGCAAGACGGAAAAGGTCGAGGGCTCAAAAAAAAGCGGAAGAGCATCCTTGATGACGCGAACGAGGCAAATCACGTTACAGCGGGCGCAACAGCATCCGCATCCTCTCCATTCCCTTTCGCAAATACCTATCATCTTAAACGTATCACCCAACAAGGAGTATTTAATGAAGAAATGTTTTGATTGTCGGCTGTTCCTCAGCCTTGCCATTTCCGCCTCGATTGGCCTAATGATCCCTGATCAAGTTCAGGCCAGGCAAGACGAAAAGGCGGATCAAGCTGCGACTAAAGTGGCAGCCGCTCCTAAAGAAGAGTTCCCTCCGGTCGCCAAAGCCGTCGAGGGATATACTGAAATCAAAGTCCAAGACGGTACCACCCCGTTTTTCCGTCTTTGGAAAAACCAAGAGGGTCGAGTCTTGGCGGAATTACCCGCGGATTATGCCTCGCCCAATACCCGACACTTCATCGCGCCGACGGTTTCCGGTGGCGAGCAATTTGCTGGTTTACAGTCAGGTGATTTTTATGTTTACTGGAAGAAATACGGTAAACAACTCGGCTTACTTGAAGAAAACTTGTCCGTCAAAGGTTCCGACGAAGAATCAAAATCGTCTGTCAAGCGAATTTTTACTGATCGGGTGATGCTCAGTGTTCCTATCGTAGCCATGGACCGTGGTCGCGGCCCGGTAATTGATCTGAATAATCTGTTGATCAACAATGCCAGCGTTTTCTTAGGAGCAAGCTATCGAGCACAAAGCAATCTGATTGACGTGAAACGAATCAAAGTCTTCCCCAAAAATATCGAAATCGCTTATGAAGTACCGATGGCCAATGGGCAATTGAAAACCCTGCATTATTCAATCAGCAAAATCGAAGGGAGTCCCGACTATAAACCCCGCAAGGCGGATCAGCGAATTGGTTACTTCACAACGTCTTATTCCGATTACGGCAAATACGATCGAGAGGGAACGGATGTTTTCTACATCAATCGCTGGCATTTATCCAAGCGTGATCCCAGCTTGAAGCTCAGCCCACCGAAACAGCCGATCGTGTTTTACATTGAACACACGACCCCGGTACGCTACCGACGTTGGGTGCGGGAAGGGATTTTGGCTTGGAACAAAGCGTACGAAAACGTGGGAATTGTGGATGCCATTGAAGTCCGTCAACAAGACAAACCGACCAACCAGTACATGGACATTGATCCTGAAGATGTGCGTTACAATTTTGTTCGGTGGTTAAATAATGATATCAGCACTGCGATTGGGCCGAGCCGAGTGAACCCAAAGACGGGAGAAATCCTTGACGCCGATATCGTACTGACGGATGGTTGGATTCGTGCCTTCGAAGACCAATTTTCAAACGTGATGCCTAAAATCGTAATGGACGGCATGACTCAGGAGACCCTCGATTGGTTTGCAAAATATCCCCATTGGGACCCGCGAATTCGCTTGGCGGAACCCTCTGATCGAGCATTTGTGGCCCAGCAACTGGCTTGGCAAGCTCAGCAAGTCATGATGCAAGAGCGTCATCATGAGCTTGACAAAAAAATGATGGGTACTTCACCTTGGGATGGTTTGGTCAATCGAACCAGCCAAGTCAATGGTGCTTGCATGGCAGCCGAAGGACGAAGCTTTGATGTCGCACTGATGAGAATGTCAATCGACATGATGCGCAGTTCGATCCAAGATGGCGACGACAAAAAGACTGACGACAAGAAGGCTGATGACAAAGAGGGAGATGAAAACGGCGACAAAAAGAAAGAGGAGAAAGAGGAAGAGCAAATGCTCGACGGGATGCCGGAATCCTTCATTGGCCCGCTATTGGCAGACCTAGTCGCTCACGAAGTCGGTCACACGCTGGGCTTGCGGCACAATTTTAAAGCCTCCAGCATCTATTCCATCGCTGAAATGAACAGTGAGGATGTCAAAGGCAAAAAGCCGCTGGCTGGCAGCGTGATGGATTACTTGCCAACCAATTTCAAAGTGGAACACGGAGAAATCCAAGGTGATTATGCCATGATCGGAGTCGGGCCCTACGACATGTGGGCTATCGAATATGGTTATACCATGGAAGAAAAAGCTCTCCCCAAAATCCTCGCTCGAGTTGCCGAACCTGAATTGGCATTTTGCACCGACGAAGATACACTGGGCCCCGATCCGTTAGCACGTCGCTACGATTTGGGCAAAGATCCACTCGATTTCGCCAAGGATCAATTCTCGTTGGCCAAAATCAAACGAGAAAAGTTGTTGGAAGAGTTCGTCAAAGACGGCGAGGCATGGGATCGGGCTCGACGGGGCTACTTGTTAACCCTGTCGCTGCAATCGCGAGCCTCGTCGATGATGGCGAATTGGCTGGGCGGAACGTTTGTCTATCGTGACAAAAAAGGAGACCCTGATGGACGCAAGCCAATCGAAGTCGTGCCTGCAGAAACTCAACGAAAGGCGTTGGAATTTGTCATTGAAGCAACCTTCAAGGACGAATCGTTCGGGCTGACTCCTGAATTATTAGTCCATTTGACTTCCGATTTTATGGCCGGATTTGCCAGCTTCTTTTCCGAAGAACCCGCCTGGCCCGTCCACGATCGAATCATTGGCCTGCAATCGAGTACTTTGTCGCAATTGATGAACCCAACGGTATTGCGTCGCGTCTACGATAATGAACTGCGATTACCGACAGCAGAGGACGCGTTGACCTTGAACGAGTTGTTGAGCACGATTACCGCTGCCATCTGGACGGAAATCGATCAACCTTTCAAAGGCAGATACAACGACCGTCAGCCTGCTATTTCCAGTTTGCGACGCAGCTTGCAGACCGAGCACTTGCAGCGATTGATCGATTTGGCCTCCGAAACAGGCGGATCGGCCGCCATGAAGCCGATTGCTAATTTGGCCGCCATGACGTTGGTTGACTTGCAAGCCAAACTGGATGAGGCCAAACAAGCCGCTGGGTTGGATCCCTACTCCAGTGCCCACTTAAAAGATGCTCATGAACGAGTGCGGCGGTTCAATGAATCGCTGTACGTAATCAACAACCAGTCCGGATCGTCGTCTGGTGGAGGAATCTTTTTCTTCGGCAAAACCGCAGAAGATTCCGGTAATTAATCAAGCGATCAAGTCACGATTAACTCGTGATCTTTCACTGCATTAAATTTAGTTTAGCAGCCGATCCCAGCAGGGGTCGGCTGTTTTGTTTGCCCTTTGCGAGTAGCAAGGGCGGTCAACAAATACTCGACAATGGTTATGATTTCACCGATTTCTCGCGTGCTCGAGAAACCAGTTTTCGCAGCTCATCTGCTGTCGTCAGTTTTTCCCATTCACGGCGA
>JBGTHU010000680.1:0-4026 GCA_041745975.1 Mariniblastus sp. | reverse complement strand
TCAAAAAAGTGAGCGGCAGAAAGAAATTTACGGCTGCAGCGCAGACGAGTCTTTCCATGGCTCGTTTCGCTTCAGAGCAGTCGAGTTTTTATCAAGACTCGTTAGCAAATTTGATTTTCATCTTCCGCTCGCTTACGTATGCTGCCGAAAGTCGAGACAGCCCCCATAAACAGTTCCACAGGTTGGTTGAATTCGAGGATGCCCAGTTTAATTTCATTGTCGAACATCGTAAAACGCTACGGCTCCATTTCGGCACTGAACGATATCTCGCTAGAAATAAATCCCGGCATTACTGGTCTGTTGGGGCCCAATGGAGCCGGCAAGTCAACATTGATCAAATTGATCTTGGGGTTGGTTAAGATAACCTCCGGATCGGGGGCGGTATTGGGGCACCGTTTGGGTAAGGACGGCAGAAAAATACGCAATCGAATCGGATATATGCCGGAAGACGATTGCTATATTCCCGGTTTGTCTGGGATCGAAATGGTCCAATTTTCTGCTCGCTTGGCCGGCCTGCCTCGATTGGAGGGACTGCGGCGAGCCCACGAAATATTAGATTTTTGCGGGATGCGTCAGGAGCGATATCGCTTGATCGATTCCTACTCGACCGGCATGCGTCAAAAAACAAAATTTGCGGCATCTATTGTGCATGACCCGGAATTGCTTATTTTGGATGAACCGACTTCTGGTCTCGACCCGGAAGAACGAGAAGCGTTGCTGAATCGTATCCAGCTTCTGAGTCGTAGTTCCAACATATCAGTTGTTCTTTCGACCCATATCTTGCCGGATGTGCAAGCGATTTGTGATGAAGTGATTATCGTTTCGGCTGGACATGTTCGTCTTCAAGATCGTCTGAAGAACCTCAATCGAACGACGGCACCGACGATCAGTTTCAAAGTACTGGGCGATCACTTGCCGATTCAACAATATTTGCAGCTTCAAGGCCTCCAGGTTTCCTTCACTTTTGACCGCCAAGTATTGGTATCAGGCGATCAAATTGACTTGGCAAAAGTCGTCTGGCAAGCGGCTGCGGCAACTCACACTCACGTTCGCATGTTGACACCGGCGATAAATTCATTGGAGCAGATTTTTCTTAATACGGTGGGACAAGGAGGGACCGATGCCGTTGTATGATGTTGGTTACCGAGCTTGGAAGGGTAAACGAACTCGATATCTCGATCGCATCCTGTTGATTACCACAACGGGGATTCGCTTGGCGGCCAAATCGAGTTGGGTGCGGCGAATGATGCTGTTTGCCTGGTTGCCAGTCGTTTGGTGGGGGGTTGGATTCTTCGCGATCGAACAGAGCCTCAATCCTGGATCGGCTGCTTTGACCATGGCAACGCAGACATTGGAGATGTCTCCAACGATGACCCGTCGAGTCGAACAGACGGCCCGCTTGGAAGGCCTTACACGATTGGCCAGCCGCTTGCGGATTCCTCAAGTTGACCGGCTGATTAAACGGCTCAAAGGTAGCGATGAAGATCAAGCCCGCAACTTGATTTGGGGTTGGTTGATGATGACTTTTTTTCGTTACCCGCAGTCTCTTTTGATTTTGTTTTTGATTGGCGCTACCACGCCAACGTTGATCTCTCGAGACATTCGATCGCGAGCTTTCTTGTTGTATTTCTCGCGTCCAATTGGTCGCATCGAGTATCTATTGGGAAAGTTGTTAATTCCCATCTGTTTCATTGTTTTTGTATCGACTCTGCCAGCTTTCGGCTTGTACTTGTTTGCGGTGGCAATGTCGCCGAATTTGGATGTATTATGGAGTACTTGGGACATTCCACTGCGAATAGTACTGGCCACGGTGGTGTTGGTGATTCCGACCTCTCTGTTGGCATTGATGTTTTCATCCCTCACTCAAGAATCGCGGTTCGCCAACTTCAGCTGGTTTGCCGTTTGGTCGATGGGGCATGGAGCCTGGTTGGCGGTGGTCTACATTGTGGCCTTTCAAATGAACCGGCCGCCTTTCCAGGCTGATGTGGTCAACCATCCGACGGTGGTTCGATGGTCGGTACTATCGTTGTATAATAACTTGGGAGATATCCAATCTTGGATTTTCGGCTTTCGGGAATTTCATGAAATTTGGCCCGGTACGGCTATGTTATTGCTCGTTTCTTTGTTTTCATTCATCGTGCTGTACCGTCGGGTCTCCGCACCGATTCATGTTTGAGAAATCGATGGCCTTAACCTCAAATTAATGACTTGAAATTGAAAGAAGCTGATGATTGAATTGGAACAAACCACAAAGCTTTATCAAACAGTTATCGGCGTCAATGACGTAACATTAAAACTGGAGCCCGGGATCTATGGATTGCTGGGCCCCAATGGTTCCGGCAAAACCACATTGATCAATCTGATCTTGGGCCAGATTAAGCCGACGATTGGCGAGGTTCGTTTGTTCGGACAAAATCCATGGCGGCGGAGTGGATTACTGAGACGAGTCGGTCTCTGTCCCGCGATTGAACTCAATTACCCTCGAGTCACCGCGTTGGAATGGGTCAGCTATTTGACGCAACTTCACGGATACTCACTGGCCGGCAGTACCCGTCGAGCGATCAACGCATTGGAGCTGGTGAAGCTTGAACGGGACATGCGGCGACCCATGCGAGAATACTCGTTGGGAATGAGACAGCGAGCAAAAATTGCACAAGCAATCGCCCACGATCCAGATCTATTGATTCTTGATGAACCATTTAATGGACTCGACCCGGTAGGCCGTTTCGAAATGACTGAGTTTCTCCGCAATTGGTGTGAAAACGGTAAAAGCCTGATCTTGGCCAGCCATATCCTTTACGAGGTCGAATCAGTACAGCCTTCGTTTTTATTGATTTCAGGTGGCAGGTTGTTGGCCTCCGGTTCGCCCGATGAAGTCCGGCAGTTTTTGGCCGATTCACCCTTTACAATGTCGATTCATACTAGTAACGCAAAATTATTGGCTCGGTTGCTGATCGAAAAATGTGATATTGAGTCTCTCTCGTTTCGATCCAATCATTGTTTAACGATTTCGTCACGGGCGGTGGGAGACGTTTACGGTTGCTTGCCCGGTTTAATCGCGGATCATGGATTGGAAGTGAATGAGATCAGTTCATCCGACGATTCATTAAGGTCACTGTTTTCGACCCTGTTAAAGTTGCATCGGGGGGAAATGATGCATGGAGTGAACTCATGAGTAGTTGGTTGGGGGGTGCGTTAGCAACCAGTCGTTTTGAGATTGCTCGATCGTTCACGATTCAGCGAAACGGGATCTTCGCCGTGCTGACGCTGTTTCCGCCGGCGATGGTAACCCTGATTTTGGGAGCCAGCCAGTTCACCGGACAGGGGGCAGCCAATGGAGGTGACATTCTGAACCTGATTCCGTTTCTGATCGTTTTTTTGACTTCATTGGTGCTATTGTTGGCGATGCTGTTGTGGGCCACACCCAATGTCTATTCTGAATTGGAGGGAAAGACATGGATATTTTTGGCCAGTCGTCCCAGCGGACGAATTTCTCTGTTTTTGGGAAAGTATTTGACCGCCATATTTTTTTCCTACGCCATCGCTATGATCGCAACGTCTCTGTCGATTGCAGTTGCTGACCGGATGCTGATGTTGGAGGACCCCGGACGTTTATGGCTCTCCCTTGCAGGTATCTATGGATTAGCTTGCGTTGGTTACGGAGCCATATTTTCAGCGATGGGTACGATTTTTTTTAAACGGTCAATGGTGGTCGCTGCGGGATATCTGATCGGATCAGAGGTTTTTTTAGCGTCGGTGCCGGCATTGATTGGCAAACTGACTCTTCGTTATCATTTACAAGAATTGGGGATTCGCTGGATTGGTTTCTTCTTACCTGTCGACAATGAACCGGAATATCGCCTGATGTATGGGCCTGCGTGGCCCCTATGGGGCAATTTGTTGGTAATATTAATTGTGACAGCGCTGGGATTGATGATCGGTTTGATTGTGGTAACCAACCGGCAATACATAACGTCTGAGGAGAATTAAAAGATGAATTGGATATCAAGTCGATCCGCCTTATCG
>JBGTHU010000679.1:0-2862 GCA_041745975.1 Mariniblastus sp. | reverse complement strand
TCCGAGGCGATCCAGGGGTTCTGCATTCGCAACCATGGTAAGGGAGTGCTGCTGGTGATCACCGATTTGATGGACAAGTCCGGCTATCAGGATGCTCTGAAGTATTTGATTGCTAGGAACTTGGATATCTATTTGATTCATGTCCTTTCCCAGGAGGAGATATCTCCCGAGTTGACGGGTGACCTGAAATTGGTCGATTGCGAAGACCGGGACATCGCCGAGATCAGTGTCTCGCCTCGTTTGCTTGAGCGTTACCGTCAAACGCTGGCAAATTTTGTGAATCAAGCCCGTGAATTTTGTTCGCAACGAGGGATCGTCTACATGATGACCAGCACCGACCGCAGCGTGGACCAATTGGTTTCGCGGTACCTCAGACAGCGAGGATTGGTAAGGTGAACTGGTTTGATATCAGCTTGGCTCCCTGGCAATTGGGCCTCATGGCTTTGGTGCCACCGCTGATCTTTCTGTTGTATTTTTTGAAATTACGCCGCGCCCCATTGGAGGTTCCTTCGACCTATCTTTGGTATAAAACGATTGAGGATATGCACGTCAACAGTATTTGGCAGCGACTGCGGCAGAATCTGTTGTTGTTTCTCCAAGTACTGGCAGTGTTGCTGCTGATATTGGCTTGTTTCAATCCGGGTTGCCAAGACGAAAAATTATCGGGTGATCGGTTTATTTTCGTAATCGACAATTCCAGTAGTATGTCGACGACTGATGTTGACGAAAGCCCCACAAGGCTCGAAGAAGCCAAACGTCGAGCGCTGCAGTTGGTCGATCGGATGAAGAATGGTGACTCGGCGATGGTCATTAGTTTTTCTGATCGAGCGTTTGTACAGCAGTCGTATACACAAAACCATCCATTGCTGAAGCGCAAGATCAATGAGATCCAACCGACTCAACGCGGCAGCGATCTGAATGAAGCATTGATTGCAGCGGCCGGGATCAATGATCCCAATCTGATCAGCGATCGACTTTCAGAGGCAGACGATTCTTCCGGGTCCGAACTTCGCGTTGATCAATCCCCGCAAGCCACCTTGTTTATATTGACCGATGGTGCTGTGAGAGAACTGCCTGCCGATTTTTTGCCGGGCAACTTGGCTCCTGAGTACCGCCCGATCGGGGGTTACAACGTGCCGGAAAATGTGGGAATTGTGGCATTTTCTGTCAATGATCAGTTGGAATCGGATCAGCAAATCCAAATTTTTGCAAGATTGGAAAATTTCGGGTTGACTGATCGCCAAGTCAGCTTGGAATTGAGGGTCAATGATCAACTGACCGATGCCCGGCAAGGAGTCGCTGTCCCAGCCGGAGAGGGCGTCAGTTTGAATTTCGATTTGTCCGACTTGGCCAGCCGCTTGACCGAACCGACTGCAGTGCGATTGGCGATTGAAGAAGCGGACGATTATCTGATTGACAATGTTGCCTATTGCGTATTGAATCCACCTCGTGCATCGAATGTGCTGATCGTTACGGATTACAATCCCTATCTGCGTTTGGTCACGCAAACAGAACACGTTTCCAAGATCGCCAACATTCAATTTGAAGACCGTGATTATCTGGATTCTCAGGAGTATCAACAGCGATCGACGCTGGGTTTTTACGATTTGATAATCTTCGATCAGTGTGCTCCTGTATCCGCCCCGCAGTGCAACACCGTCTATTGGGGGGCAATTCCGACCAACAGCGATTGGCGCGTGATCGAGGAGTTGGCTGTAACGACGCTTATCGATGTCGATGGTGCTCATCCGTTGATGTTTGCGATTGGTTTGGGGGACGTCTTGATTGCTCAAAGCCGTCTATTGAGTGGCCCCACGGGCGCGATCCCTCTGGCCCAATCGCTGAACGGCCCCGCGATGATGATCGCTCCGCGAGGAAGTTACGAGGATCTGGTGATCGGTTTTCCCTTGATTGAATACGATGCGGATGGAAATACAAATATTAATTCCGATTGGCCTCGAAAATTGAGTTTTCCTTTATTCACCCAAAATATACTGACTTATTTGGGCGGTGCCTCTCGTTTCAGTTTCAGTCGGCCATTTCAAACGGGGGAAGTGATCAGCTTGAAAATGGCTCTCCCCTATCCTTCGATTGTTATTCGTCTTCCAGATGGTAGGAATGTCCCCCTGGACGTTCGATCCGACGGAACGTTCGTGTTTTCGGAAACGGATCAGATCGGAATTTATGAAGTTAGCCCTGCAGGCAGCAACCAAATCGAACAGCGTTTTGCTGTCAATTTGCTTGACCGATTGGAGTCAGATTTACGAGTACGTGACGAGTTGCAGTTGGGTTATGTGGAAGTCGCAGCAACTCGCGGGATGGAAAAAAATCGCTCCGATTATTGGCCCTGGATCGTGCTGGCGGTGTTAGCCATTATTCTGCTCGAGTGGCATATCTACAATCGGCGCGTGTTGCTCTAAGGACGTCAATTCCCCGCAATTTTTGCAGACTTTGCAATGGGGCAAATAACCGTGAACGGCGTGACGTCGGATGTGTGACGTCGGCGATCATGTTGCGGTTTCAAGGTCCAGCAAGCGTCGAATTGGCTAAATTGAAGCCAACCCAACAATCCCGCCCAAGAAACGCATCACAAATTTCGACTCGTTTCTGGTTTGCCTTACTCCGCCATTTGGCTTAACTATTATTTTAATTGCAATACTACGGCCGGATTAATCCAATCAATCGGAAATTCCGTCTTTTTTTAATTTTCAGTAATACATTTTATTGGTTCGAGAAGATTTCACACGGATTGTTTGGAAAAAAAATACTATTTTTCAGAGGTGAGAGTGTCAGTGGAAAACATCTTGGGCAAAACCGCCTTTGAAATCAGCTTTCGAAAAGGGAATAAAATGGATCATGTCA
>JBGTHU010000678.1:0-2540 GCA_041745975.1 Mariniblastus sp. | reverse complement strand
GCTGGTAACTGAACGGATTGAAGATCCATCGGTGCGGGCGGCTTTGCTGATCATGGCTAACGAAGGCCTATTCAATCGAGGCTGCGAGGCACGACTTCCAGCTTGGATACGGGTGGAGCCACTTGTCTCGACGTCGATTGTTCAGGCGGTATTTGTCACCGCGGTGCTTCGAGAGCCTAGGACCAAGGGCTTAAGAAAAATTTTGTCACTTGGAGACCCACTGCGACAATCGGCAAAGACGATAACGGATTCCTATGAACGATTCTTGTTTGAGTCACTGGCCAACCAACTGGATGCCAAGATCATGGAAAAATTTCCGAGTCCCCCCAGTTCAATGCTTGGAATGCTGGATCAAATCAAGGGATTGATCGAGGACGGTTTTGATGATGACGAAGATGAAGATGATGATTATGATGATGATTATGATGATGATTATTATGATGACGAAGATGATGATGATTGGTAACAGTTCATCTACTACCCTTAGCACAAAATTTGCATGAATATGAATATTGCAACTGCTGCGGAAAAAAATGATCCATTTCTGGTACTGGGCCTTCCAGTAGATGCCAGCGAACAGGATATCCGAGCCCGCTATTTAGAACTCATTAAAGAGTTCCCTCCCGAAAAAAATCCGGATCGATTCCGCCAGATCCAAGCGGCGTACCAACTCGCTCGCGATCCCTTGGCGTTAGCCCATCAGTTGATTGAATTATCCAATCCTCAGGAGCCTCCAAGCTGGGAATCGGTACTGGCCCAACATGCACAGCAAACTCCGCAAATGTCAGTTGATTTTTTGTTGAGCTTGGGAAACCTTCCACCCAACTGTCATTCGCCTGCCGAATCGTCCATTGTCAATTCTGAAGCTTCCCCATGAACACAGAGCATTCAACTCAGGAATCTCCGCCTCAGTTCGGCATGATTGATTTGGTCGATGCCTTCACTGCCTTCCGGCACGAATACCGGAACCAATCCCGTGAGTCGCGAACAATCCAAGACTCCCTGAGGAATCTCACGGAACGAATTGAAAGCGTGGCCGACGGCATCGAGGAGCATGCAGCTCAATTGAAAAACCAAACTCCGCCCAATCCTGCCGGTTCCTTTGCTTCCTCTGCTTCATCTACTTCCTCCGCTCCCCCAGAACCAGCTCGCCAATGGACTCAAACCCTAATCGAATTCGATACTCAGTGGACGCGAGCGATCGAGGCGGCGGTTCGCCATGATGAATTCTTAAGGAAACAAAACAGCGACTTCGGTGAACAATTCGAAACTGCGGTTGCCTCGCTATCCTGGTTCCGTCGTCGGCTGATCGCTCCCTTCTTGAACCAGCTTCGTCAGATCCTCCCACCGGCTTCAGACGCTTCGGCTATCACGGATGGCTTGACGATCTTGCTGGGTAGGTTGCGGCAAGTTTTAACAGAAAACCAAATCGAGCGGCGAGAGGCAATCGGGCTGCCGTTTGACGGCGAGTGGATGAGATCAATCGGGACGATCAACGATCCGCAGACGCCCTCCGGCCATGTGGCCCAAGAACTCTCACCCGCTTATTTTTCTCAAGGGATCGTCATAAAATTCGCCGATGTGCGTGTTGCCAGCAACCATTAGCCATTAAACACCCCACTTTATTCAACAGAAATACCAAATGACCAACGACCTCTCAGAATCCAGCCCCCACGTTAAATCTAAAAAAACGATTGTCGGGATTGACTTGGGAACGACCAACAGCGTTGTAGCTGCTGTGATCAACGGGAAACCACAGGTTTTTCCTGTCGATCATCAATTCGCAATGCCCTCCATCGTAGGGCTTTCGCCTGCAGGGTCGTTGCTGACCGGCATTGTGGCCCGCAATCAGCTCGCCGCCTTTCCCGACAAAACCGTAGCGTCCATCAAGCGAAAAATGGGAACGGATGAAATCGTTTCTTTGGGTGAACAAACCTTCACCCCGGTCGAAATTAGTGCCATGATCTTGCGGCGACTGCGGGAGGTGGCTTCTCACGCTTTGGGGTGCGAGGTCGATCGAGCGGTGATTACGGTTCCGGCCTACTTTGACGAACATCAACGACAGGCGACCCGTCACGCGGGTGAATTGGCCGGTTTGCATGTCGAGCGTATCATCAACGAGCCGACCGCCGCCACATTGGTTTACCATGTTGATAAACGAGATCCCAAACTTATCGCCGTCTACGATTTCGGTGGCGGAACGTTTGATGTGTCCGTAGTCCGGATGGAAGAAGGGGTGACCGAGGTCTTAGCCAGCCAAGGGGACACGAAACTGGGCGGCGATGATATTGATCACTTGCTGCTGAATTTTGTGGCTGACGCTTTCCAGAAACAACATCAAGTCGACTTGAGACATGACTTGCCCGCCAAATTTCGATTGCTGCAAGCTTGCGAACAAGCCAAGATTCGTTTGTCAGAAATCGAGACGGTGGATATCGCAGAAGAATTTATCTGGGAGAAGGATGGCCAACCATTGCATCTGAAAATGTCGATCTCCCGCCATCAGATGGAAGAGTTGATCGAGCCCCTAATTGAGCGGA
>JBGTHU010000677.1:0-2811 GCA_041745975.1 Mariniblastus sp. | reverse complement strand
TGGATCAGTATTTTCTGAAATGCCTGCGAGAAGACATCGAGAAACTGCAATCGACCGGCGGCATTCATGAACAATACCGAGGCTTCCACCGATCACTGTCTGAACGTTTCCCTTACGCGATCTACTATTTGGTTTCTGGAGAGCTTGTAGACGTGGTCGCAATCTTGGATTGCCGTAGTGATCCAGCAGCGATCAATTCTCGACTCGGACGAACCAAGCCATGAACGTGCGGTCTGGAAATGGTTTGAAGACGAGCGGGGGTGGATCCCGCCAGGGTAACTCTTATCCCGAGGCCCTGTATCGAGTTTTGCAGCGTTGATATAAGGCGATTGTCCTTTTCGAAGAACAGCCGAAGTTCTTGACCCATTATGACAATTCAAACATGAAGGAACCGAGTATGCCCACCGAGCCGCAGAGGCGAGAACGGCAAATGACTTTCTGGGATTCGGCTGGCCGAATAGTACCGTTGAAGCCTGTCGTTCAGACAGGTGGATCGAAGCGGGGTAATGCCCGAGCAGGGAAGGCGGCCAAGCTAACACGCGAGACAATCAGGCCACTGACCGCACCCAAGGGCGGCTCTCCAGTGCTCGCTCGATTGCATCGCATCATCTACCGAGCGGAACGCGACGCCACGGCCACGTTCAACAACCTTTACACGTTGCTGACCGAACCGACCGTGGTAGTCTGGCAGACTCTCTGTGCGAAGTTGCAAGGTCACTTTCAATACTACAACATCAATGACAATTGGCGTTGGGTGGTGAAGTTCCGAGAAGCGGCACGTCGGATGGGTTTACGCTGGATGCGGCACCGGAGTCAGAACTCGCGAGTCACTTGGGAGAGCTACAATACCTACCTGCGACAGCATCCTTTGCCCAATCCAAATCGGATCACGGACCTGATTGCCAAGGCTCGGCAAATGGCTGATAATGCACTCCCGCGCAGCCAGACGTTATGGTTGTTTGAGAACTAAGGTGACAGGTGTTAGCTGGGAGGCGGATGCGTTAACAGCGCCCGTCCGGTTCTGAGAGGGGCGGTACGTCAATTGTGCATGGTTGTAATATTGTGACACCACCAGAGGAAACGGGTGGCAACAGGGAATACAAACCTCGACCTAAACTCGAAAGACCTCCGTCTACTCGCCCCGAGTCGCGTTGGTGGCCGAAAATTTCAAGTTATGTTTACTCACGCGACTGGGTGAACATTACCGTTCCATGCATAAAGGTCAGGCGATGTGGAAATACATCCTCCCACGAATTGCCTTGGCGGACGTCCAACCTCTGATTCTCATCGCGCTCCTTGGTGGCATAGTCGCGGGACTTTACGGGATTGTTCACGACCAGATCACATATTCGATCTCCCCGGAGTACTTCACTAAATTGAAGTTTGAGCAGTTTCGTTACGCCGATTTTGGTTTGGGAGACCGTGTCTTCGCGTCTACGATTGGATTCCTTGCAACTTGGTGGGTAGGTTTCATCGCCGCGTGGTTTCTCGCTCGGCGACTGCTTCCACACCAACCTCGTGATCAAGCGCTTAAGCAGATCTGCAAAGGGGTCATGTGTATCGTTACATTCGGTTTTGCATTTGGTTTCATCGGATATGGCTATGGACTGTGGCGCGGCCCTAACGCCGACTACTCGTCGTGGACATGGGTGTTCCGCGAACTTAAGATTACGGATAATTGGTCATTTGTTCGGGTTGCATACATCCACAATGCGGGCTATCTCGGTGGGCTCGTTGGCCTCATCGTCGCTTTGGCGGTGATCCGGCCAACCGGTATCCGATCGATGGATGCAAACCAAGAAGACGGCTCAGCAGCAGGCAGTTGCACGTGACAACCGCCACTTAAAAACATCTTCTCCAAAAACTCCTTGACACGGTCTCAATGTCACAATAGACCGCTGGCTGAATTTGATTCACTTCAAAACAGCCATTTTTTCAAGGAATTTAACAATGCGGTCTCAATTCACTCGACTGGCGTCGATCACCCTGTGGGCTGTCGCCCTCCCTCTTTTTGATCAAACCTATTGCCCACCCGATCAAATTTGCCCACCGGGATTTTATCCAACACAAAATCCTGGTTTCACTGTTGCACCGGCCCCATTCAACCTCCGAACCGAATCGCAGCAAGCCGTCGACTCGACCGAGGAAGTCAACGTTGGCCAATGGTATCAAGTTTTTACCGGCCCTAGACGGCAACCAACGCCCGCCGAGTTGGCGCTGGCCGAAAAAATCAAATTCTCCGCCGTCCGTATCTATCAGCGGAACGGCTGCGGCAGCGGCTCCCTCTGTGGCCGCGATGACGACTAGATCTACATCAAAACCAACGCATACGTCTCTTCGACTCGCATCGGCACTCAATCGAGATGCCAAGCCGTCGTCGGCGGGCGGCTGCAAGAGTTTAGAGCCACGTTGATCGAGGTCGCTTTTTCGAGTCGTGACCGAGTTGAATGAGGGCTGCCAAGAGCCGACGCGAGATACATGCAGGGAATTGAGCCGATAGATACCCCTCCTGGCAAAAACAATGCCTAGCGCGACGGCACCAACCATCCTCTGGGGCCATCCCCGTTGCGTTCCGACGCGAGGTCGATCGTTAATCACGGTTAGGATGGTACAAATCCGTCCAAAAACGACAAAAATGGGCGCTGAGGGACTTGAACCCCCGACCCTCTCGGTGTAAACGAGATGCTCTAGCCAACTGAGCTAAGCGCCCTAAAAACCTCAATTACTTCGTCGAAACAATGAAAAACCCTTCGACGCGTCCTTCTGGGTTCGATTTCGGTCTTTTGTCCTGGTCGACTTCAATATTTTTCG
>JBGTHU010000676.1:0-8697 GCA_041745975.1 Mariniblastus sp. | reverse complement strand
TGGCAGTCACCAAAAAAGTGCCTACAAACATAAAATAAAAGGTGCACGCGGGACTGAGCGGATTGAGGTTTTCGGCATAGTTGGGATCGATCCCTTCTGCCGCTTTGCTGGTGATCCCCGACAGCAGCGGATCAATCGTTCCCAACAACAAATTGGCGCTATAGCCACCCGAAACACCAGCAAAGGCCGCTGCCAATCCAGCAAAGGGGTGTCGCCCCAGAGAATAAAAGATGGCGGCCCCCATCGGCACAATTACCACGTATCCGATTTCTGAAGCGGTATTGGAAATCACTCCGGCAAACACCAGTGCAGCGGTAACCAACAGGCCGGGAGCACGGAGGATCACCAGACGAATCGCGGCCGATATCAAGCCGCTGTGTTCGGCAATCCCCACACCCAACAATGCCACCAACACGGTTCCGAGGGGAGCGAACCTGACAAAGTTTTCTACCACTCGAGTGGTAATCATTCGCAAGCCCTCGGCCGAAAGCAACGGGTTGACTCGCACCATCCCATCGGCGGATCGACCGGAGGTTCCCTCGGGACGCGGATCAACGACCGCCCAGTCCAACCAATA
Source organism: Mariniblastus sp. (assembly GCA_041745975.1). GTDB lineage: Bacteria > Planctomycetota > Planctomycetia > Pirellulales > Pirellulaceae > Mariniblastus. Next base: position 8,120 of record JBGTHU010000676.1, on the reverse strand, counting down.
TCCAATATTACTTAGAAAAACGGTAATCAGACAGAGGTAGAAAAACAGCATGACGGGGTGAGGTAACAGATTGCCGGCGCGCTCCACTAAATTTAGAAAACGATCAACCCACCCGATTTTTTTGTCTGGCTTGTTCACAGGCATCCACCACCAATCGTAATCTGTTTGCTGTTATTCAGTTTCAGAAACGTCTAAGAAACGTCTAATAAAGGGTTTAGTTGGTTCCACAACTCCCTTGTTGCGGTACAACAAAAATCCGGGTTCATCACATCCAGCGAGCATTGTTCCAGTCCATGCAGCATGCCGCCCGCCTCAGTGGCAATCAACCAGCCGGCAGCGATGTCCCAAGGTTTTAAATTGGAAGCCCAATAGGCGTCAATCCGACCGGCAGCAACATAGCTCAAATTCAAAGCCGCCGATCCCAAACGACGCATCGCAGCCGGTGACTGCATTACATTTAACATGCGGCGAATGTCCACGTCATCAAGGGAAGTTTTTTTGCCAATACTGAAAACTGTTAGCGCGGTTTCCAAAGTTGAGCATTCGGAGGCATGAATGGGATTGCCGTTGAGATAAGCTCCATGCTGTTTGACGGCCGTAAAACATTCATCCAACATCGGATCGTAAACAACTCCCACCAAAATCTGCTCCGGTGCAACAACGAGCGAGTGAGAAGTTGGTGAATCGACCAGGCCGATCGAAACCGAAAACGATGGGAGTTGGTGAATAAAATTCACCGTGCCGTCTAATGGATCAACAATCCAACTCAACTGATTCAACTGACCCGAGTGATCCGGGTTGCCGGATAGGGCTTGAATTGAATCAAATCGGGGCGCTGCATTGCCAAGCGGTTGAGAATTGCCAAAATTCTGTTTTTTTTCGATCGCTTTAGGGCTTTGAAGTCGCTTATCTCTTGATCGTACATCTTCCTCTCCCAAGAATCCGATCAGGGGAAATTCACTGGCGAGAGCCTGCTTGATCAGCTCTTGAGCCGCGAAGTCAGCGGCCGTCACCCAATCCCCGGGCCCCTTTTCCCAAACCTGAGCCGATCCCATTTTCTCCATCAACAGGGTTCCAGCCAATTTTGCGGCGTTTTGAGCGGCTTGCAAATGGGCCGAGAAATCGTTGCTGGAGAATTCGGGCATTGGGACGAAGCGGGGTTATCTCTAGTTTTTTATATAAAGACAGGCGAGCGAAAATCGCTATGCGGCAACGATTTGGCGGGGCGGCAACTATCTGGATAATCCATTTTCGAATTATTTTAAGCCATCAAACAGAATTCATTAAAATCTTTATGACAATCTTTTATTCCCGGTTTGTGACAAACGATGAACTTTGATAACATATTTGACGTACCGAACCAAGTGTACACTGAAATTTTTTTCCTGAGCTCAAAACAGCTCGGCCCATTGAATAGGTTGATATGATAAGACCATTTTTGGAGAACATCACTGGGTTCGCGTTCACTTAGTTGGTAATTAGTTGGTAACTTCGCTCGCCAAGTATAAATAAATTCAATTCAAAACCAAAAAACTGAATTCTTTCATTATGGTTAATTTTCTGTTGTTGGGTGATTTGATCAAAATCACAAATTGGTTGACACCCGTTTGGTTTTTATCTGTAGGAATCAGTCTCGGATTCCTGTTGGTCATTCTGGCAAACATGTTGATCAAGGCGCTGCAATCGGTCGCAGGACTCAATTCGATCGCGGAAAACAAAGGGCGTTGGATCGTGGCGGGAGTGATCAGCACCTTGGTGTTGGCGTTGGGAGGAATAGGACTAATATTGTGGCAGTCCCCTTTGTTTTTTCAAGATTTTGAAAATCCAATCGGCCTGACAGTGGTACTCGTTTTTGTCTTGGCATTATATTTTGGATTTGGCTTTTGGAAACTGCTGGGTCGACGCTTCCGGTCGGAAATGGACGACTTGCTGTTTGACGGATTGTTGGTATGGGTCAACCGCGTTTTTGTCGGCCTGGCACTTTTTGCCGTCATCGGCGTTCTTTTGGATTGGGTCAATGGATTCGGAATTGTTACCGTTGTCAGGGATACCAATGGCATTTTTGAATCATTGAAACGGTTGCCTCAACTGGGAGAATTCGAGCGGACGGTGACAGTTCCCTCCAGCGATTTTGAGTCAGTTGGTGAACAGGTCGATGTGTCGTTTGTCGGATCGGAATTGGTAGTGATGTCGATAACGTCTAACCGGCGTCTGGAAGTTTCCGCATTTCCAATCACAGCAGAGACCAACCCCGGTGACTTTTTCGCAATCGAACCAACCGATGGTGATCCGCTTCTCTTTGTGCGGCGAGCCGATGGGACTGGCGCAATTCCCGAGGGACAAATTGATCATTTGTTTGTAAAGAACTTAGGGCGAGATCCAGCCTCCGTCACGTTTAATTACACCTTGGCCCCCGTATACCGCGAGGTATCTCTGATTCCCAAGACGGCCATGATTGTTTTCATATGCTATCTGGGATTTATGATTTTTCCCACTTTCTGTCCGAAAATCTATGCCATTTCATTTTCTACTTTCAAAACCGAAGTTGGACAACCACTGTTCTGGTTTATCACGGGCATGGTCGGATTGTTTTTATTGGTGACCCTCTTTATCCCTTACAATACGTTCGGTGACGACATTAAAATGTACACCGATTCCGGCTTGACATTCATACGAGTCGCGGCGATTTTCTTGGCGATTTGGGCTGCCAGTAAGTCGGTGGCTGAAGAAATCGAAGGTAGAACCGCGTTAACCGTGCTATCGAAACCTGTGGGACGGCGGCAATTTATCATCGGAAAATTCGTGGGAATTTCCATGGCCATCGGTCTGATGTTCATGTTTGTGGGATTGTGGTTCTTTATTTGGGTCGCCTTCAAGCCGATCTATGATTTTCAGGAGGCTTCCAAGGGGCTGGCCGAATGGACGGTATGCTTTGAGGAGGCGACCAGTGTCTTGCCCGGTTTGTTTCTCAGCTTCCTCCAAGGAATTATTTTTGTGGGTATAAGCATCGCCATTTCAACGCGGATGGGGATGCTGGGGAATTTTTTGATTTGTTTCGCAATCTATGTAAATGGTCACTTGACGCCACTGTTGGTCCAATCGCAACTCGGTTCTTTCGAGATCGTCGCTTTTTTCAGCCAAATCACAGCGGTCGTTTTTCCGGTCTTGGCGAACTATGACGTGCAGTCTGCCATTGCCAAAAACGCCGTCGTTCCATTTAGCTATCTCGGTTGGACAACCGTTTATACTCTGATTTATAGCACGTTATCGCTGGTGGTTGCCTTAATCCTCTTCGAAGATCGCGATTTGGCATAACGCGTTCTTTCAACTGCCCCACCGTCAAGAAAAATTACCCTTCGCAGTTTTTCGCCGAAATTCAGGATTCGCATGCATTCTATCAAACGAATAAATCAATTGCTTCAGTTTTTTTTGGTGGGTGCTTTGTTGTTGGGAGTGTTAGGTGTGAACAACCCTTCGCCGGCCACTCAGGATGACGACGCTTCCGGTGGACAGATCCACCAATTCGATCGCCAGCCGCTGACGACGGTTTATTTCAGCGAAGGGGTTGCCGTTGGTGACTTAAACAACGACGGAATTCCGGATGTTGTTTACGGGCCGTATTGGTTTGAAGGGCCCGATTTTCGGCGGCGTCACGAGATCTATGCTCCGCAACCTCAGCCGATGCAGGGTTACGCCAATCACTTTTTCGCTTGGATCGAGGACTTTGATGGAGACGGCTGGAACGATATTTTAGTGGTCGGTTTTCCGGCAACTCCGGCTTACGTCTACCAAAATCCAGGCGCCGATAATGTCCCCGATGCCGAGGGACATTCAACTTCCCCGCTGCATTGGAAAAAACACCAAGTCTTCGATTGGGTTTCCAATGAGTCACCTGCCTTTGTCGATCTGACGGGCGATGGAAGACGGGAGTTGTTGTGCACTCGACAGGGTTATTTTGGGTACGTACAGCCTCCCCCAAGCGAGATGGGAAAATTCGAGCCATGGACGTTTCAGCGGATTTCAAATGCGGTCGCTCCTGATCGTTTTGGGCATGGATTGGGAACCGGTGATATCGATGGTGATGGCCGATTGGATGTGTTGACGAAAGATGGGTGGTTTGCCCAACCAGCGGAACTAAAAGGCGAGCTTTGGAAGTTTCATCCGTTTCAATTCGCTGATGCCGGCGGTGCGGAAATGTACGCTTATGATGTCAATGGAAACGGCTTGAATGATGTGATCACCAGCCTGGACGCTCATGGATACGGGCTGGCATGGTGGGAGCAAGAACGAAATTCGGACGGGCAAATTTCGTTTAAACAACATTTGATCACAGGAAGTCGGCCATCGGAAAACCCCTATGGCATTGTGGTCTCAGAACCACACAGCGTGGCAATCGCCGATATTGATGGTGATGGCTTGATCGACATCGTCACCGGTAAAACGTATTGGTCGCATCACCGCAACAGCCCGGCGTGGGATGCGGGCCCGATGGTTTATTGGTTTCAACTAAAGCGAACGGAATCGGGTGTCGAGTGGATTCCTCATCGAGTGGACGACACCTCTGGAATCGGTCGGCAAATTGTCACAGCCGATGTCAACAATAACGGTTTGCTGGATATCGTGACAGGAGGGATGTTGGGCTGCCATGTAATGCACCATTCCAGTCGCTGGGCTGAAGGGATTGAATACGAGGCGGCAACACCCAAGCCCCGACAACCGCTGGCTGATGGCTTGACGGCGATTGAAGCGGCAAAACAAATGACTGTTCCACAAGGTTTTCATGTCCAATTGGCCGCTTCCGAACCTGATGTTCACCAGCCCGTCGCATTGGCCATCGACCACCGCGGTCGAGTGTGGATTGCCGAAGCTTACAACTATCCCCAACGTGCTCCCGAAGGTGAAGGATCGGACCGAATTGTAATTCTGGAAGATACTAATCAGGATGGCCGACTGGATCATCGCAAGGTGTTTATCGAAGGATTGAATTTGGTTAGCGGTTTAGAGGTCGGTTTTGGTGGCGTATATGTCGGAGCCGCTCCGTATTTGATGTTTATCCCGGACGCCGACGGTGATGACATTCCCGATGGGCCTCCGCAAATATTGTTGGATGGATTTGGCTATCAAGACACCCACGAGACCCTAAATAGTTTTAATTGGGGCCCCGACGGTTGGTTATATGGCTGCCACGGCGTGTTCACGCACAGCTTGGTTGGCAAACCGGGGACTCCGGCAAATCAACGAACGCCACTGAATGCTGGTTTTTGGAGGTACCATCCAATCCAGCACCAGTTTGAAATTTTTGCTTGGGGAACCAGTAACCCTTGGGGAATCGACTTCAATGACTACGGCCAAGCATTTGCGACGGTCTGCGTTATTCCGCACTTGTTTCATGTGATTCCGGGCGCTCGATATCATCGACAGGCGGGGCAACATTTTGATCGCTACCACTTTGATGATATCAAAACGATTGCCGACCATTTGCATTATTCGGGAAATATTGCCGACCACGCTTGGTGGGGGCATGAGCCCGATATCCAATCGGACACCTCGGATGCCGGTGGCGGGCATGCTCACTGCGGTGCGATGGTTTACTTGGGAGATAATTGGCCTCAGCGGTATCGCAATTCAATTTTCATGAACAACATCCACGGCAACCGAGTCAATATGGATCGCTTGGTTCGCCGAGGCAGCGGATATATGGGGCGGCATGGGGATGATTTTCTGATGGCCAACGATCGTTGGTTTCGTGGCATCAATTTACGATATGGGCCCGATGGCACGGTTTATTTGATCGATTGGTATGACCAAAACGCTTGCCATCGCGTCAATCCTGAAATCTGGGACCGGAGCAATGGTCGAGTCTACAATATCAGTTACGGGGTTGCTGACCGGAAAGCGGTCGATCTAGAATCGATGGACGACGCGGAATTGGCCGCCTTGGCGATGCACCGCAACGATTGGTTTGTCAGAGTATCCCGACGAATTTTGCAACACCGTGCGGCCCGGGGCGTCCTCAATCAACAAGCGGTTTCGTCCCAAATTGCCACGCTGTTGCAACATGACGATGACACCCGGGTGCTGCGAGGGATATGGTTGGGGCATGCAACGGGACTGTTGACCGATCAACAACTGGAACAACTGCTCCACCATCCTTCGGCCTATGTGGTTTACTGGAGTATTCAGCTGGCCTGTCATGATGGAACTCCCCAACAGAACACCGTCGACGAATTGGCTCGAATGGCCACCAAAACGGGACAAGATCCCTTGATCCGCTTGGCCTTGGCTTCCGTCGCACAACGAATCGATTTTGATCAACGTTGGCCAATTGTCGAGGCATTGGTGCAACACACCAACGACGGTGGAGATCATAATTTACCACTGATGATCTGGTACGCGACCGAGCCCCTGGTCACGGTAGATCCTGACCGAGCGTTGAGACTGTTTGGCGAGGCCAAGATCGATTTGATTCGCAACTACCTGATACGGCGTGCAGCGGTTGATCCAAAGGCCCTGGACTCGCTAATTACCCAACTCCCACGTGTTTCTAGGGAAAATCAACAGTTAATCTTGCAGCAATGCCTGTTGGCGTTCGAGGGGAGTGTCAATGTGGCCATGCCGGGGAGTTGGGAAGCCGCGTATCAAGCAATTCAAAATGGTGAATCAATTGAGTTGGTTAAAGTTTCTGAATTAAATGAATTGGCCGATCGGTTGGCTGTTGTGTTTGGTGATCGTCGAGTCTTCCCGAAATTGCGTAGTACCTTGGCCGATGCCGACAAACCAATTGAACAACGGCAGCGAGCCTTGTCGATTTTGGTCGAGGGACGGGACCGGGAGGCGGTTGAAGCACTGCACCAGGCGCTCGCCACGCCCGAATTGCAATCCCCGGCGATTCGAGCTTTAGCGGCTTGGGGCAACGCAGAAACCCCGCAAGTGCTGTTGCAGTCTTACGCCCGCTTCCAACTCAAAGCGAAAGAAGATGCCATCGCGACACTGGCCGCTCGAGCGGATTCGGCCAAACAATTGCTCGATGCAATTGAACAAGGGAGTATTCCACGGAGTGACATCCACGCCTTTCATGTACGGCAGATGAGCAATTTGAACGACCCGCATCTAATGCGGCGTTTAGAATCGAGCTGGGGCAAGATCGCCGAATCGACGGCGGAACAGCAGGCTGCAATCGAGACCTACAAACAACACCTGCCCCCCTCCGTGTTGTCATCGGCCAATCTGGGGCATGGTCGAGCCTTATACGAAAAAAACTGTGCCTCATGTCATAAATTGTTTGGAGAGGGTGAATTGATCGGCCCTGACTTGACTGGCTCTGATCGAGCCAATCTAGACTACATTTTGGAAAACTTGGTTGCTCCCAACGCGGTTGTCGGGCGCGATTATCAGATGAATGTGTTTTTGCTGGAGGACGGCCGAGTCGTTTCTGGATTGATAACGCGTGAGACCGAGAGTGCATTGACCATTAAAACCATTAACGATTCGGTAGTGATTGCCAAAAACGAAATCGAAGAGCAACGCTTAAGTGAACTTTCGCTGATGCCATCGGGGCTGATTGATCCCTTGTCGAATGATGAATTGCGAGACCTCGTTGGTTATTTGGCCAGCCCCGTGCAGGTCGCACTGCGAGGCCCAGCGGCAGTAATCGATCCGGAAACTCGCATGGTGGCTGATGGATATGAGGGCGAATCGATGGTGGTGCTGGAAAATTCCGCTGGGAATGTCAGCCGGCAAGACATGAAAGGGTTTCGTGACGATCGCTGGAGTGGAGATGATCATTTATGGTGGAAAGGTGCCAACCCGGGCGATCGTTTGGTGTTGGAAATTGAAGTCCCCGAAAATGGGGAATACGAATTGCAAGCCGTTTTTACGATGGCTCGCGATTACGGTGTTGTGCAACTCTATTGGAATGACGAAAAAATCGGTGCTCCGATCGATTTGTTCAATTCACCACAGGTTATCACTTCGGGCGTGATCAGTTTCGGCCAACGTTCCATCGCCGCTGGCAAACATCGCTTGGGCATTGAAGTTGTCGGTGCCAATCAACAAGCGGTCCAAGCGTTCATGTTCGGCCTCGATTTCTTTCGATTGCAGCGGCTTGACTGAATGTTTAT
>JBGTHU010000675.1:0-4837 GCA_041745975.1 Mariniblastus sp. | reverse complement strand
ATGGAGCGTGCCGTGGAAAAAGTCAATGATAGACTGCGGAAGACGGTTAATCTGCTCGACGAATTCAATGTCCCCTATGCCGTTGTCGGGGGGCATGCCGTTCGAGCTTGGGTTGCCCAAGTTGATGAGGCAGCACTACGTACCACCAGAGATGTCAATATTCTCATTCGCCCTGCCGATCTTCCCGCATTAAAAGTTGCCTTGACGACAGCGGGATTTTACCACCGCAATACAGCCGGGCTGGACATGTTGGTGGAACAACCGGAAGCATCGGCGCGCGATGCCATCCATGTACTGCTGGTTGGCAACATTGAAAAAGACGGAGAGCCCAACCCGGACATTGAACCGATAATCAGAGCAAACGATTTTAAAACTGTCCCGCTGGAAACGCTCGTTCGAATGAAATTGAACGCGTTTCGACGAAAGGATCAGGTTCACTTGCTTGATATGATTTCTCTAGGAATGATTGATGACTCGTGGCTTGATCAATTTCCTGATCGTTTACGTTTACGTTTGGAAGAATTATTGAACGATCCAGATGGCTAGAAAATGGTATGTTGCACCCTTGGGGAATCCGATCCTCGAATCTAAATTAAGGGAGGGGGTTGTCGGATTGTGAGCAAATAGACTCGATCGCTGGTAAGGCTGAACTTTGCACGAAGTGCCGAAAAGACTCAATTCGGATGCCGGCATTCTATTGGTAGCAGAGGTAGCAGAAAATCCGCCATCAAAAATCCGTCATGCCTTCGCGGACGCTTTTATCATCCGCAGAACCACTTCGATGGCGGGCAATCATCACTAAACTCTACACTCTTTTTCTGCTAAAATAATTTGCAATCTTTCACGAGCATTTTTCGCTTTACCAAATTGACGGAAATTGTGGGGAAATCGAAGCTTCCTTCCGACCCGTGAACGGTTGCAAAATGTTTTAGTGTGTTCAATTGGTTTGAGGTAAAAATGTTATTCAAAACGGCTGAAGAAATTTATCTGGATGCCAACGCCACCACCCCGGTCTTGCCCGAGGCGGCCAAAGCGGCTCACGAAGCGATGCAGGAATTGTTCGGCAACCCCAGTAGTAACCATACATCGGGATTGAGAGCTAGAGAAATTTTGGAATCGGCACGAAGATTGGCCCAATCCGTTTTGGGAGTCACGTCCGATCAAGGACAAATTATTTTCACCAGCGGAGCGACCGAAGCGATCCAGTTGGGGATCTTCTCTTGCCTGTGCCAACTCAAGGAACAGCGCGGCCAATTCGATCCTTCCACCGCTACGAACATTCACCGCATTAACTCGGAACCCTTCACCGCTGATGTGGGGAACGAGGCGAATGGAGTAAATTCGCCTAAACGATTTTTGCTGTACGGAGCAACCGAACATAAAGCTGTCCCTCAAGCGTTACAACATTGGAACCGACTCCTCTGTTTCGGAGCGGAAGTCACAGCGATTCCTGTCGATCGAAAAGGCCATTTAGATCTTGATTTCCTCAGCCAACATGTTCCCTTGGCCGATATGGTCTGCACCATGGCCATCAATAATGAAACCGGGGTGATTACCGACCTCAAACAAGTCGAAGCCACCATTCGAAAATCCAATCCCGACGTATTGTGGATGGTCGATAGCGTTCAGGCGATTGGCAAGATCGACATGCGGCTGGGAAGTACCACCATTGATTACGCTCCTTTCAGTGGCCACAAAATTTATGCTCCCAAGGGGATCGGAATTTTATACGCTCGAAAATCGGCTCCAATTGTCCCTTTAATGGCAGGCGGGGGCCAGGAACATGGAGCGCGAGGCGGAACGGAAAATCTTCCCGGCGTGGCAGCAATCGCTGCGGTGTTGCAACAATTGACAGATTCACCCTCGCGAAGTTTCAATGATCAACAAACGCTCGAGGACTACCGTCAACGTTTGATTGCTCAGTTAAAAACCACGTTTCCGTCGCTTGTGCTGAATGCACCATTGGACACAAGTGCACCGACGACGATCAATTTTTCCGTTCAAGGTTTTAGCAGTAAGGAGCTGTTGGATTTGTTTGATGCCGCCGGTATTCGAGTCAGTTCGGGGTCAGCGTGTGGTTCAGAAGTCGTCGGTTCGTATGTGTTGGAAGCGATGGGCTTGCCTCGCTGGCAGTCGGAGGGCGCGATTCGGTTGTCATTCGGGCCGTTGATCACAACCGCTGAAATCGAAGCGGCTTGCCAACAAATCGAGCAAGTCGGGTTTGCCCTCTGCGAGTCGTGCTTGGTGGTCGCACCCCAGGCCAGTGTCGACCGTCGCCCGATTGACGGTTTGGTGCAACTCAAAAATGGATCGACTTGCACCTGGCTGCTTTTTGATGCCGATTCGGCGCGTTGTCTGATTATCGACCCGCTGCCCGAATTAGCTCCGCGGATCGCCTCGCTGGTCCGCTGTCAGGAGAGCCACGCGATTGCGATTCTGGATACCCACGCACATCTTGACCACCATTCTTGCCGTACGGAGCTGTTGACTGAATTAGGCCCATTGGCACTACCATCAGCTCACAACGCCGACTTGCTGGGTTGGCCCCAGCAGCCAGACGGAACCCTCGAACTGGCTGATCAAACGATTGCCCCGTACTTGCAATTGGGGAACAAAGTTCTCGCTCAAACCGAACTACCTGGCCATACGAAAATAAGTTCGGCCTACCTGTTTGGACCATTGAACGATGGAAAACTCAAGGGGAAACTCAAGAACAGACTCGACGGGACGCCCATCCGGATGACTCAGTCAGATGTCAAATTTGCGTTTTTGGGAGACACCATTTTGATGGGGGGATTGGGGAGGAGCGATTTCCCGACTAGCGTTCCTGACAAAATGTACGATTCCCTCAAACGAATTTCTCGCTTGATCAACCCGCGTACTATAATCTGTCCGACTCACGACTACACTAACGGCTTTGCCACTTGCTTGGCCGCCGAACGGACGCAAAACGAGTTACTGAATCGGGTGCTATCCGAGTCGGGCATCGACGAGAACGATTTCCTGATCCGCAAGCGTGAAATGGACGCCCGCATAACGCAGTCCGATAATATGACCGATATCATTTGCGGCCATGTCAGCGATTCGATCGACGAATCAGTTGGGGACTTGCTGGAAGTACCCAAGCACGGCTTGCAAGAATTGCTCTCTCGACAACCAAACGTATTGATTGTTGATGTGCGCGAACCTCACGAGTTTGTATTTACTTTAGATTGGAAAGCTGCTGGTTTTGGTTGCCCCCCGATCAGTATTCCATTGACTCGACTGACTGGCGAAATCCCGCGACTTCAACAATTGTCAGAAAATGAGGAACGCACGATTTTGTTTCTCTGTCGCAGCGGCAAGCGGAGCAGCAAAGCGGCCGAAGTCGCCTGGCGAAACGGCATCCGGTCCGTCGGCCATGTCGCCGGAGGGCTTGCCCTACATACCTCGATCCATTCGCTCGCTCCTCAGTCCCAGTCCGATGTAGGATACGTAATTTAAGTGCCCATAGAAGCCTGTTCGGAAAACACAGTTTACCTAAGGCGATTAATTTCAAATTATTTATGCATGGGTGCTTAGCGTGGGTGCTTAGCATGGGTGCTTATTAAACGTCTCGCCGAAAAGGTTCGCCCACCTTTTCTGATTAAGCCTAGCCGTTATTAAAAAAACTGTCAAAATTGCAGAAAAAAAATTGTCGGAGTAAGCTTGCCTATCATCAGGGATATTGCTATATTTTAGGTATAGAAGCTGTTCAAAAAATTGATAGTTGAAAAAAACCGCAAGTTGGCGCAAGCTTGGATAGGTTCGGATATTTCAAAAATCGAAATTTTAATTTGTTTCGTTTTTGGATTGGGTTGTAGTCCGCATTCGGCAATTCAGCCCATTTCAAGATTACGCACCCGTGGCTCAATTGGATAGAGCATCGGTCTTCGGAACCGAGGGTTGTAGGTTCGAATCCTACCGGGTGTACTTACGTTTTACCTTGCTGAGTACGTCCCAGAGCTCCTCAGTGGCTCACGCCATCCTCTTAGATAAGTCGCCCCGGCGATCCTCGGCAGCTGCTCCCCGGCGATGGTCGGTACCTGCTTTGCGGCGAGCCTCGGCGATCGTCTGCAGCTGCTCCACGGGTATCTGCACCACATCCGACTTCTGTTCACGAATTACGAGCTCAGAAGGGGTCAAAATGTTCGCCAACATCGTGACGGCCCGGATTGGATTCGATCCTTGAATTGCGAGTCCCGTAGGGGCGGCACATGATGGTTGCCTGGGTTGGACCTTCTAAAGTTGCGTTTTTTGCCTGACCAGAAACCAAATCGTGCGAAAAGTCACGGTTTTTCCCACTCGTACTCAGCTTCTGCGGTAAACGTACTCGGATCGCCTTGTTGGAATACGAGTACCATTTCATTAAATACGAGTACGATTCTCGGCCAAAAAAACGCAACTTCAAATGTAGCACCTACCCAAGAACTCGCCAAAATTCATCTGATGCGATTGAAGGCCGCTGATTTGAACGACCACTCTTTAACTTGGGCTATTCCGCTGATACTTCCCAACTTTCCCATTGGCAAAAGGGATCTTCGAAGGTATCCCAAACGGCCGGCCCGGCAACAAGTTCTTCATCGGTTAACACGCACGAATCCAAAGATTGCCTTAAGGCATTATGATCCATGCCTTGGCCAATCAAAACCAATTCGGTTCGTCGATCGCCGAAGGGTTCTTCCCAGACAACATTTATCTCTTCGGCAAATTGCTCATCGTCTGGCCAATCTTCTTTAGGGGTGCTGGCCGCCCAACCGCCTGCGGCTTGCAGCGAAAATACCCGCCCCGCCTGCGACCACTCGCCAGCGATCTCGTT
>JBGTHU010000674.1:0-3820 GCA_041745975.1 Mariniblastus sp. | reverse complement strand
GCGACTTGCGATTACTAATTTTTTTGGAGATTTCCATGAACGATGTCAATATCGAGCTTCCCGTCGATTATGTTCCGGACGAAACCGATATATCTTTGCGAGCTTACTTCAGTCGTATGAGCGACGAGAAATTGCGACAGTATCGCAGCCAATGGACCGATGAGCAGACCATCCAGTGGGATAGCAACTTTCGCGTTGACGGCGCATTGATGCTAGTTTGCTGCGAACGCGATATCCAAATCGAAGAGTATCGCAAAGTGATCGAAGAGCACATCCAGCGACGTGGGCTGTGAGAGGCGAGGCGGGCGATATCGACGCCGTCCCGGGGAGGGGAGGCGTACCAGGGACACTCATCTCTCGGCGGGGTCACAGTCCTAACGAGATCGATTGCAATGGACTGGGGGAATTGACGAAGCTAGAGGAATCCACGATCTAGCATTTACGAGTGGGTTCGGTACTGCAGGCTGAGCGTCCGCAACCTGCAGAGCTTCCGCGGAAATCATGTTGATGTTGTACAACTCAACAATTTTTTTCCGCTCCCCCCAATTTGCAGCCCGAGCGATCCAAACACCGCAGAATTTTGACAATTGTTCCGGAAATAACGATTAGAGCGATTGCAAGCTTCTTCAGCTCGATATAGATTTGGGTTGGGGCCAGTTTTTACAATCCACTTAACTTCGCATGATCGGGCTGGCCTTTCACCTGGCAAGTTTACTTATTTTTGGGGGGGGTTCTTATGCTTAAGCGCTTTTTTCACGCGCTCGGTGCGACGGCATGTTTGTCGCTGCTGAGTTTTGCAAATGCACAGTCCACTTTTGATTCTAGCAAGCTTGGTTCCATCAAGGAATTCCGAGATGCTGGAAACTTTGAATTGAGAGCAGATGGCACCTTGGTCCCACGATTGTCGCCACTCGGTACCAACGAAAACGAAATAGTTTGGTTTGAGTCGGTTGCCGCCGTTGGTTCATTTTTCAACATTGGTAATACGGTGGACCCGAGTCCGTTTAATTTAACGGAGTATGTTTCGCACGCCGATGGACTAACAGTCGATGGGGCTGTAATCACCGGTTTCACGCTTTACTACGCCACCGACATGTCAAGTGGATCCTTGGATGTGGCTGTTACCTATTACGATGATGGAGTCGCTGACCCCGCACAGCCTTCGCCGGCTGTTGCTGCTTTAAGCCTGATAGGCTTGCCCATCAAAGATCCTGCAGACCCACCCGGTGCTTTCGGTTTTGTGGTCAACGTCACTATCCCGCCAGAACTGCAATTCGCACTGACCAGCAATGAGTTCCAATATGGCCTTCGAAGGACAGGGGGAACTGGATTGTTCGGTCCTTTGTTGCAGCCAAACATTCCTGGTCAAGTACCTGGTGGTGCAGATAGCACTGTGAATGCCACAGTAGGCACCACTTACAACTTCTGGGAATCTTGGACGCCACCTGGTCAGGATGGAGGTTCTCCTAACGATGGCGGTGACGGAAGTGGGGACAACACTTGGTGGTTTGGAGGAACAGGCCCATGGGCTGGAGCACGCTATCGGGTTTTCGCAGTCGGCGACGCCGTCGGGGGTTCGATCGCGGATGCCAGCGTCTACCACTCTAATTTTTCCGGTCTCGGAAGCAAAGTTGATAGCGGTAAAGATGTACACGTAGCCGATGGTACGCCCACCGAACTGACATACGACAACCTGATTAACTCCTCCGGAGGAATTAGCGGGATTCTTGTGCAGTTCGATACGGTGGATGTGGGTGCCTTGGATGTATCGGATTTCGATGTGAAGATCAGCCCTACGGGAGATTTCACAACTGCCCCGCAGGATTGGGACGCGGGTCCGGTTCCTACAATCACTGCCAATACCATCCCGGAATTTCTTGGATCTCCGGATCATGCGCTGCTCGAATTCGCGGCCGGTACCATTGTGAACCGTTGGGTGCGCGTCGAGTATGTGCCTACTGGACAGACAATGTATCTTGGTCACTTGCTGGGTGAGGCTACCGGTCCGGCAGGTTCCCCAAGTATCTATACGGTAAATTTCTCCGACATCAGCGTCATTAGAGCTGGTATTGGCCAGACCGTTGGTTCGGACAGCATCATCGATATAGACAAGAACGGAACGACCACTTTTTCCGACATCAGCGCGATGCGTGGAAACATTGGTGCCCAGTTGAGCAATATCACTGTTGAATGAGATCGATGACATCAGTTCATTGATCTTCGCCGCAGTTGTTTAGAACTCTAATAGAAATCGGCTCTGCACAATCCGACGCAAACTGAGTGACAAGTCGTCAACAGTTTGATGCGGATTTGCAGAGCCGATTCTGTTTTTGAATCTGCATCCTGTTAGGCGGAAAATCGGTCGATCGCGCAGGCTCCAAGATGATTAATCGAAATTGAGTTTGCGATTGCAGGTCCAGGCAACGAGGCAGAGCGATATCCACTGGCGCGAGAGTCCGAGACGTTTTCTTCTTTTAACGGCGACGCGGAGCAAAGATTTTTCACGCCGATCGTCCCGCTTGCAACTCGGTAGATCAAGCCCGACAACGGCGAATCAACTGCATTCCGTCTGCTATCGGAAAGAGAGCTGACCACCTGGTTTCAACTAGTGCGGTATTGTTCGCAACTCTCGTGCTCAATGGCAAATAATTCGCCGTCTCTCATCGAATCACCAGGCAGAGGCGAATGTAATCTAGTTTTGCTGAGAGAACTTGGGTTTTGCTGACTATTTATTCAGGACTGAATGGATGATTCATCAAACTTCCCCCAGCCTGCTGTTGCGGATTCGTGATCCCAACGATCAGGCGGCCTGGGAAGAGTTCCTGTCGGTTTATACGGTTATTATCAGGGATTACTGCTACCAGCGTCGCATGCAGTCGGCTGACATCGATGACGTCATCCAGGACGTGATGATGTCCGTTTCAAGGGCGATCAAAAGGTTTGAATACGATCCGGCAAAAGGTCGTTTTCGGGCTTGGTTGGGAACGATTGCGGCGAATTGTATCAAAGCGAGAATGTCACGGACCAACGACAAGACAGTTCCGACTGTATCCGCTGACGACTTGATATTAAACGGAAAATGCTCCGATCCCGATGCCGATTGGATCTCGGTTTTCTCGGAGCACATTTTCAGAACCGCGTGCAATCGGGTGCGAAAGGACTTTGCGGACAAGACTTGGGAGTGCTTTGACGCAAGCTGGATCAAGAATGAAAATGCGGTCGAGATTGCCGAACGCTTGGAGATTCCGGTTCATTCGGTGTATGTCAACAAATCGAGAGTCTTGAAACGCCTGGAATCAGAGGTGAAAGCACTGACAGAGGATGTGCCTTTTGCGGGCAAGGGTGATTTCAACCGAGATTGAGTTTTCCGTTTCACTTAGCCAGTGAAAAGAGCTTGGGAGTTGAGCATGGATCAGAATTCTTCACTGGCGTGCCCGAAACGTGAGACACTTTACAATATTCTGTATGACGGCAGGAACGTCGACGAGACATTGTCGCGCCACATCGATCACTGTCGTGAATGCCAGAACATGTTGGAAGAGATTTCCAATCTGGCGAGCATGAATACTCTGCGACAGCATGCCCGACGGGGAACCGATTTCTCGCTTGGACTTGACCCGCCGAAATCCGCTGGCGACCTTGGTTCGATTGGCGAATTGGCGATTGATAGCGCGACACATTTTGTGAATCATGATCCAGAAAACGCGCCCGCAACTCTCGCTTTGGCAATTGCGGTGGGGAAGTTCGCAACTCACCTGTTTCGGTACGGCGACGAAAGGGCTGCCGAAACGACAGATCGTAGTATCGAGTTGCTTGAATC
>JBGTHU010000673.1:0-8860 GCA_041745975.1 Mariniblastus sp. | reverse complement strand
TTTGGATCGTCAGTTCGGTCGTAAACCACTTTTCCATTGATGACGGTAAAATCGACCCAGGTATCAACATTCAACGGGTCGCCAGACAACACCAGCAAGTCACCGTCCTTGCCAACCTCCAGCGATCCGACAAACTCGTCCACACCCAGCATTCTCGCTGGCTCAATCGTCAACGCCTGCAGTGATCGTTGCCGATCCATGCCATACTTGACCGCAGTCGCGGCTTGGTACCAAAGGTAGCTTTTTCCAACCGTATCACCCCCGGTACGACCGACACTGAAAGCAATGGGAGCCACTAAGTCCTTGAACCGATCGATAGCAATGACCTGGTTTTCCAAATTAGTTCTGGGGTCTCGCTCCCAAAACACCAAATCGGAATCGAGCACCACCGGATGTCCGCTGGCGGCAATCTCCTCGGCCGCTTTGTAACACGCTCGGCCCAATACCAAAATTGGTTTAAGTTTGAACTCTTCAATCAATACCAACGCATGTTTGACATCCATTGGCGTTTCACAATGAATATAGGCCAACATTTTACCTGAAACCAAATCGACCATCGGCTGTTTTAATTCGTCAATTGGCGTGGGTTTCTTTTGGTCTTTTGAATCCACTTTGGCGGCTTCATTTTTCGTATCATCAACGGGTTTGTCATCATCGCCGTCTCCGTCAGGTTTCTCCCTTTCACCATTTTCCCCGTCATTGGGGCGATCTTCTTGAGGTCGTTGACCGGGGCGTCCCCGACGTCCTCGCTGTGACCCGCCGTTTTCACCGGAGGGTGCGTCGGCTTGGACATTCGATTCGGCATCCGCTGATGTCGGTTCGGTTACATCAGAACTCTTTTCGGATTCGGGAAACGCCAACTTGTAAGCGTCCGCCAATTCCTTTTTGAGTGCGGCCAATTGACCCATCCGATTGGCACCGCTGGCGGGACTGAGCGACAATTTCATACCGGAGACACGTTGCAGGATCATCGCGTCCAAAAACGTCTCACCAGTCTTGAGTACTGCTCCTTGACCGCCAATCATAGTTGAATTCGCTGGAACGACGGAGACCGTGGTTACCCCGTTGCGTCGCGCTTCATCGAAGTATCCTCGTCGAGGATCAACGGTATCGAGCACGGACAGGTAGGGAACATTCGGATTATTTTCATTGGCTTGGCTCATGCCGTCGGAGCTGTGAACTTCGACAAAACCAGGGACAACGACTTTACCTTTGGCATCGATCACTCGGGCTTCCACGGGAACTTTCACATCTGTACCGATCGCGGTGATCTTGCCGTCTCGAATCACGATCGATCCCTCTTCGATCGGGTCGCCCACAACCGGAATGATTTTCGCGTTCGTGATAGCGATAGTTTGAGCCACCAAACCATGACCATCACTGGATACCGATGCGATGCCAATCAGAAAGACCAGCAATACCAACAGATTGAACAAATTGAGCTTTCCGGTGGCATCTGACCAACGGTTTTTGCAGTTTATCAAATAGGCGTTAATCACGTTATGGTTCCTTCAGCAAAGTTAGTTAAAAACGATTTCTTGCGATTGTGTTTGGGTGGAAATGGAATCCGCTGGCTCGATGGGGGTACTACTTGCCGGTTGTTCGCCCGCAATCAATCTTCCCTCGACCACGATATGCGTGATGGGCGTGGTGAACTCGAGAGGATCTCCAGCCAGAACGACGAAATCGGCATCGCGACCAGGTTGCAGTGATCCGATCCGACCTTCCAGCCCCAAGATTTTTGCGGGGGTTGCCGTGATGGCGGCCAAAGCCGTGTCGCGGTCGAGTCCATGCCGAACCGCAAATCGAGCTTCGGACAACAGGTCTTCGCCACTAAGCGCAATCGAAACTCCGGCATCCGCCAACAGCCCGGCTCGATTGAGACAGATCTCCGTTCGCTCCGGTCCACTGGTGACTCCTGTAGGTACGGGGGTGAGAATCACAGCCGTTCCACTTTCAGCGATCCGATCAACCAAGCGATACGATTCTTGACCCCCTACCAAAATCGGTTTGAAGTCAAATTCGTCCCCCAGTGTAAACGCGGTTTCCAAGTCGGCAGCCGTTCGAGAAACGACCAACAAACTCCGTTGACCCTGAACGACGTCTCGCAACGGATTCAATTCCACTTGTGCGGATGACTGCCGAGCCTGGTCGAAGGAGCTGCGAGTGATCCAGACGACACCCATACGATTGGTGGGTTGGCGAACATAAATGCTGTCCGGGCGTTGCCGCGATTGATTTCGCCGAGTCGGGTCGGAACACAAATTGATGACCAAAGGCCCATCTGCGTTGATCATCGATGATGTTGTCTCCGTCGAAGTCTTGATAATCGCAGCGAGTCCCGCGATGACATTTTCGGTTCCGGGTGTGATGCAGGCGGTTGTGGTTCCGTTTGCCAAGGCTTGTTGCATTGATCGTTGTTTCCAATCAATTCCGTTGACGATAGAAAAAGTAGGCGTCACTTCCATCGTCATTTCATCACGAGTGGCAGTCGTGAGTCCAATCTGACTGTAGGCGTCGACCAATCCCGGCATCAAAACCGAGTTAGGGCCAAAGTCGATCTGTTTGGCACTGGCATCTTCAATAATACCTGCGATCGAAACGATTTTTCCATCCTGCACCAATACCATCCCAGGACTGAGCGTTTCGCCGGCGACCGTAATTACTTTTCCGGCTTGATACAGCGTCGATTGTTGAGCGTTCAGCGTTGGGTTCAAAACCGCCATCAGGGCCATCAAACCGACAAACTGCCCCCAACAGTGGCTGCTGATAAAGACTGAATTTTTCTTGAGCTGAGTCATGGAACAATGCCGTTGGTTAGTGGATAAAGAATCTCAATGTCGAAATTTGCAAATTGTTTAGTGAGACTGAATCTGCCCGTCCACGATAATCGCGACTGGTTTTGCGGAAGCATCCAGTGGTGACCGATCCCAGACGACCAAATCGGCAGCTGCCATCGGTTGAAAGACCGCGGTGTTTTCATCCATTCCCACCAAACTTCCACCGGCCTGAGTCAATCCGGTAAGCAACGCCTGTGACGAAGCACCGTAGGAGCTCAACATAGCGGCTGTTGCACGAATTTCTTCAGGCGTTTCACCAGCAAACCCGAGGGGTACTCCGGCGTTAATCATGGTAGCCAAATTCTCGAAATGTCGATCGTACTCATTTCCGTTGGCGGACGAAACAATTACTCCAAAACCTAATTCCGATAATCGCTGCAGATGATCAACCTCAAATGAACTGGAGAGCATCGCACCTTTAAGGTTTAGTTGTTCAATTAGATTCAACGCAGCGTTAAGCTCGATTTCATTCCCAACGACAAACAATGCTTTCGCTTGCCCATTGATGACTCGTTCCAAGCAGGCTAACTTTTCCTGTTCCAACAGGCGAGCAATTGCAGTTGAAACGTATACTCGGGATTCCGGAAGCTGTTGTTTCAGCAGGTTTCCGACCAACTTGGTTTGGCCATCCAAAGAGGCCGGATGCCGCGAGGTATCTCTGGCCGCCGCCGACAAGACAAACTGGCTGGCGATGTGAGGATTTTCAATCGTCGGAATCTCGCCGCTTAAATCGATTTGCCCGATGCTTCCTGATGAAGTTCGGTCGGTCAAAGGAGCAAATCCGACATGCAAAAATCCGCCGTCTCGCATCGATTTGACCAATTTTAATTGGGAATCAAACGCATCGATACTGCGAATCAAAGTAGCATCAGATTCGTCATAACCACCCAATACCGATTGATGCCCTAAGTGACTATGGGCCGCGACCAATCCCGGTGTAACAACCCTATCCAATGCATCGAAGACAGGGATGTCCGCCCCAAGTGTATCCGCAGCGGCGATAGACTGGATGACCCCTTCATCAATTGAAACCACTCCGTCAAAAAACTTACTTTCATGCCAAATTCGTTTCGATCGAATTGCGTATTTTGCAGGAAGTTGAGTTGGCCAAGCCTTCAAACCGGCCGATGAGGGGGCGTCGGACGGCGACACTGATTCAGCAATAGTGGAATCGAAAGTTGCCTGAAATAAAACTTCCCCATTTCCAAAAACCATAGTGACGGGGATGGATGGATCAAGCGGTTCACCAGAGAATACTGCTAAGTCGGCTCGTTTTCCAACTTCAATGGAACCAACTTGATCAGCGATCCCTAAAATTCGAGCCGCATTGATCGTCACGGTTTTCAAGGCGACTTCCGACTCCAAGCCCTTCGAGACGAAACCTGCCAAATTCAACCGAAGTAACCTGGAACCGCGGGGTTGACTGCTAAAGGTGCTGACCGCGACCAACCCGCCATTGGCGGCGTAATTGACTATCCAATCAAAACTCTCTTTTTTGTCAAGCGAGGATTGGGTTTGAGAGAGGGGATGGAAGGGACCGACGACCACGGGTATTTGCAATTGCTGGATCTTATCCGACCAACGATCGGCTTCAAGAATTTGTTCCAGTACCAATCGAATTTTGAACTCATCGGCCAATTCCGTTAGTCGCAAGATTACGTCCGAATGTCTCGCTCGGACATGCAAAGGGAGTTCGCCCTCCACCACCTGTTTCAATAATTCTTCGGTGCGGGATGGAGGGGAAACACGTCCTGCAGGGGCTTGTTGCTGAGCCTGAGCGGCCCGGCCTCGTCGCTGAGGAGGGGTCGATTCTTCCGATTCATCGTCTTCCGAGCCTTCCTCTTCTTTGTCTTCCTCCTCTTTTTCGTCGGTCGCCTCACCAGCGGCTGCTTTTTTGATCGCTTCCTTCAACCGATTGAACTCTTGAAAACGAGCAGTGGATGAATTGGCACTGAGGCCGATCTCTGCGGTCACCGCAACGGATCGATTGAGCACTATTGAATCAAAATCACCCCCATCGCAGACGGACACTGCCGCCGAGTTACCACCCAGACTACCTCGCGGCCCAATCCCCACAGCGGTCACGCCTTGCCGAGCGACTTCGCGCCATTGATCCTGATACAAGTCGATTCCAGTCACGATATCCAAGGCACCGTTGGAACTGGAGGCGTTGATGGCAGAGTCTTCCAACCATAACGAGCCTCGGACGTCGATCAATCCTGGAGTCAACGTTTTGCCGGAGAGGTCAATCACCTTTTTATTTTCCGCAATGCGGGATTGTGCACTCGGATCATCAGAAAAATCAATGACCTCGACAATCTTTCCTTGGTGGATTCCGATTGCCCCCAAGAAATTTCCAGATGGAGCCATTGATCTGATGTTCGCATTGGTCAGCCAAACGATCTGATCTGAGGAATCATCTGTTGCATGAACTTCCGGTACGCTAAACTGACCTGCCAAGAATGAGATCAGCAAAATGCGGAAAATATAACTGAGTCGCCGATTCATCGTATTGAAAACTCCACAATGTTAACACAGGGAAGACGCGGATTCCGCTAATCGCGGTTTTTGACTTCGTTCATGTCGTAAAAACGTCAACAGGAAAAATCAAACTCCTGTTCAGGCCAGTCCAAAACGAAACCAAAAGGCTTCAATATATTGGCATTCAATTTTGCAGTTTTCAAGTCGGCAAGTTGAGGAAAGAAACAAATTCACAAAATTCGGTAATGCCAGATACAAAAGCAAAAGACAATTTTCAACCTTGCCTTGATCCCCGTTGTAATGCCGCTTGACGTCGCAAGCCATCGAATAGAGTAGTGAATCCTGCTTCCACCGAGTAAACGCTTCGGGGAGCGTGCAGGCTGCGGAAGGTAGCAAACAGGAAGGGCCCCAACCCGCTTGCTCGGTTGAGCCAAGGATTCACCACTAACAGGCGCGGCAGCATCCCTCCTATGATTTCCGCCATTTTTGCCGGGCAACCCGCATGGTTACAAGCTACTTTCCAGTAAGGTAACTGGGCCAAATGCGGGTTGGTAGGGTACCGGCCAGAGTGATCAACAAACTGACAACCATGAATCCTAGCATGTAGACCAAGGTCTTATCCTCAGTCCCCGCATAGGCATGCAAGCCGACGCCCAAAAGGTTAACCCCTTTCCAGGACCAGAGCGTGATCATCATCCCTAAGATTGACAGCAGTGCCAAACCTCGCTCGCGGATCATCCCTCCCCAGCGGGCATGAAGAGCAACCGCATTCCAAAGAACGATCATCAGTGCGCCATTCTCTTTCGGATCCCAACCCCAAAAACGTCCCCAGGAATCATCGGCCCACAAGCCGCCCAGCACGGTACCGAAAAAGCTGGCAATCAAACCAAAGCAGATTGCTCCATAGATCACATTGGCCATTTTTCGTCGAGCAGGTTTATCCATCGACGTCGTCAGCAGGCCTTTGACCACATAACCCATCCCAAAGAAGCCAGCCATCGCGGTGGCCGCATAACCAATTGAGATCGTCACCACGTGGGTAGCCAACCAGAACTGGGTATCCAACACGGCAACCAATACGGCAAACGTATCCCCATCCGTGATCGTCATGTTCCAGGCCACCAGCAGCATCGAGAAACCTGCCAGTCCGGCCAAGAAATAGCCGATCTTCAATCGAGACATTCGCTCCATGATAATGATGCCAATGACAGAAACGAAACTGACAAACAAAAACGAAGAGTAAAGATTGGTGACCGGAGGCCGCCCGGAGATCACAATGCGGGCAATCAAGCCGATTGCTTGAATCGTCACTCCCAAAATCAACAAACCCAAAGCAGTTCGATTAAAACCATTCGAGTATCCGATCCAGGATAAAATTGCAAATATCATCGCCGCGATGTATAACGCCGTGGCCCAGTAAAACGGAGCAAACCCGTTATACCAATGTTCCGTCATTACTCCTACATTACTGCTTAATCCCTTGGGCAAATTGGACTCGATTGCCGTCAAATAGGCTTCCAAATTTCCATTGAAAGTTTCAGCATCGTTATTTCGGTACGCCGTAGCGACCTCCCGCAGCAAATGAACGTGGGGCGGGAAAATATCCAAATTCAGCTGACCGGATTTCCCATTTAAATTGGCGATCCAGGACTCGGTGATTTGTTTCATTTGCGGTTTTTGGCTTTCGACCATCGCGTCAATCAAAGGTTTTTCCCGAGCCAGAATTGGGGCCACAGCAGCGGCGGGCATCGAGTCCCAGCGTTCTTCCAATCGTCGTCTCAATTGCCGTGGATCGGTCGATCCATCTTCATCGCGAAACATTTGAACGACTTCAGGAATTTCAATAATCCGATCGATCACACGGTCTCGTAGCAGGCTGTCGCGGTAGCCTGGAAGGAATTCGTCCATCACCGTCGTCGCCAATCCCTCGGTCGTCTCAGATTGACTTGATTTCGCCAATTGATTCAACCGCTCGATCGCTTCGAATGCCAACATCGATGTCCAAGGCCGATCTGCATCGAGCGTTGGCACAACCAACGGCAGTGACTTCGCCAACCGTTCATTACTGGCGATCTCCAACAACGGTAACAGGTCCCCCAAAACCTGATCTGACCTGCGATCGCCACTGCCAAAGATCAACGATGTGGAATCGGCGAGTGACAATTTTGAGAAAACTTTGGCAACATCATTTTGCAGATTGTCCCATTTCTCAGGATCACCTTTCAGTAATTCTTGACCTATCCGCCGCGACTTGCTCAACTCTTGCACGGTGTATTTAAATTTACTCTTGTTTTCACGCTCCCGCGAAGGCATCGGAAAAGGAAGTTCTAAAGTATCCAGCAAGACATTATCTTCAACACGCAAAAGACGATACTCGTCCCAGCCATCGGCCCCGAACATGCTGTCGGCCAACCAGCGAATGGCGGGCATCGGAACCTCGTTCCGATTGTTGACAACCTCTCGTTTTCCTAGTTGAAGCGCCGTATGACGTGCAAACGAGTCGAGTGGTTGCACACGACCGCTTCGGGTCACTGGGACTTTCCCCAGCAAGTCCAGTCGCAATTCTTCTTTACTGACTGGCTTGAAAGGAACGATGAGAGCTTGCTGACAGAGCATCAATCCGACAAGGCCGACGACGGCAATGGGCAACCAATTTGCTTGCCAGTCAATTGATCGCCCAGAGAGGAAGATGGAACCAGTGCTGGCACCCGCGGTCGCGCGTGCGGTTGATGATGGGGAACCAAATTTCGATTTGATTAAATTCTCAGGGTGTTCGGCACGAGCTTTTTCTCGCTCTTTCTCTTGTTTTTCCAAGTGACTTAGCAGCGACGATCCAAATTGCACCATCAAGCCAATCAACGTAAACATGCAGCAAACATAAGGAATCATCCAACCTCGATTGGTCACGATTTGCAGTGTCGAGGTTTCACGACCGCGAGAATCTTTGTCGTATCCTGTTTGATAGAACGTCTCGCCCGCGTATCGCATCGGATTGTTCATCCATATCTTTTTCTCGAAAACCAAATCATTTTCCAGATCACTAAACACAATATCGGAAGCAAAATGTCGAGGCGTATCGGTCCCCAAATAGTACTCGGCAGTGACATTTTCCAGCGTCACCGAGTAATTCTTGGGGGTCGTTTTGAATCTTAACTCGATCGTATATTCCTTACCGTCAACCTTAACTCGATCATGGCCTGTAACTCCCAGCATTTGCGTTGCTTGAGGGTATTCAAAATATTGACTGACCAGATAGGTACCCAGAGACTCGCCATTCGTTTTATTCAGCAATTCGACATAGGCCGAAGCAATATCTTGGGCACCATTGACTTCGACACCGGTTGCTCCCTGTTTAGAAACTGCGGCCACTTTAAGGCCCGCGCCAGCGGAAGCTGGATTTGCGGCGGCCTTTCCCACCGGTGCAAGGTCAGAACTGCTAAAAAAGTCCTTGACTTTCACATCAAAAGGTAAATCTTCATGTTGAATGATCGCCTCAGGTTTAAGTCGAGAACTGGGAATGACCGTGAATTGATCAAACC
>JBGTHU010000672.1:0-6104 GCA_041745975.1 Mariniblastus sp. | reverse complement strand
CTGAATTTGTGAACGCATCGAAGACCCTTTATCGGAAAAATAATCTGATCGCGGGACACTGGTATTCGGTGCTGCGGCCCAAACGCCATCGGCCTCGCTGACAACCTCCTTTCCTCGATTCAGATGCGGTGAAAAGTCTGGATTCCCCGTTGTCTGCGGGCGGAACAAAGTCGCTTGGTCCGGTGGCGCCGAGCCAAGGGCGCTTCTCTGCGATTGCTCTGAAAATCCCAACGCTTCAGCCGGATTGGGCACCCTCGCAGTTGACTCTTGCCGGTGACGCCACGGAGGGGTCGCGATCGCCAATCTGCGAGTCTGATTCGTTACATTGCCAGCTCGATCTGCAATCGACATGCGGACTTCCAATTCGCGCGCGATTGTCTCGGGCCACCAGGCTATTTGATCGGCGTAACTTCCTTGATATTCGGTTCCTTGAAGGTCGATGGGGACAACTTTCCAACCCCCCTCGATGTCGTCCGTCGAGCGATATTCAATTCTCAAGGTGGATGGATTGAGGTTCCGATCAGAAGCCTGCCAACGACACTCGACCCGCCCCGCCGGATCGGCTTTCACCTGAAATGACAACTCGGGTGACACCGTGTCGACGGTCGTGATCAAACCCGGCGAAAGCTTGCCTTCGGGGATCAGTTGTCGATTGCGAGTCAGTGTCTTTAGTGCAAACCAATACTCGCCGTCCTCGGTCGCTTGGAAATCAAATTCTGCCTTTTGGGTGGCTTGGCGAGCATACAAACGCCAGGTCTGCCCCTGGTCCAATGATAGATAAAGCTGGACTTCGATAAAACGACCATCATCCCCATTGATTAAAACGGGAATTCCGAAACCATTTAAATTGGTCCACAGATATTTGGCCTTGGCCGTTTGAGGATTGGCAGCGGCGATCGATTGAGGATTGGTCGGTTGAGTCGATTGGGTCGGTTGAGTCGGTTGAGTAGATTGGGCCAGCAGCAACGGATTAGAAATTTGACAGACTTCGAATAGAATCCAGCCCCAGAGAATCCAACCACAGAGGGATCTCCCAGCCCCCCAGGCCTTGCGGAAAGTACTACCTGTCGCGAGTAAGGGTCGGTGCATTCCAAATGGGATAGGGCTCGATTCCATGAAAATAACAATAACGTTCGCTCGACTCACGGTTGACATGCTTGGCGTCGGAAGAAAACCACGGTAATTCACAGGAAGTTGGAAAACGATTTCATTGGGCTCAATTTCTAAAGCGGGCCGACCTTTGCCCCGCATCGGCATCAACGAGGAGATTACACTCAACGCTCCCAAGGTCTGTTCCTTTTAGAAACACGCCTAAATGTGTTCGCCAAACAACATTCACTCTTTTAATTTTTCGGTTGATGAGCTGGCCGGAATTCAAAACTGTGACAAATCGCCGGGCGATGTCGATTGTAGTTATCAGCCGAAATTACGACGTTTGCCGATTGCAGCTCTGCTGCGGGCTGGAAAAAAACGATTTTGAATGCCAGCTGTACGGATTAATGCAATCGACAAATAATCATTGGTCGCCCCCGAGTAGCCGTTTATTTCCAAGACGCGGTTATTCGCTGGTAAATTTTGTGTCCGTCGCTCGACTAAAAGATAAAAACGTGTTTTCCACACGAACGATTTCCAGTCCAGCTGCGTACCATGGCTGAAAATTGTTTGGAACACGAAAAATTTCGGGATTGTAGAAGAAATCACTGATTGTGAAAAAACTGAACTAACGAATGCGGTATGAAATTGCTACAATTAGAGAAGGTGGGTTCGATATTTAATAATCGCGAAATAGGTGAGATTTTTTGATGAACCCTTGGCAACTCTGGGTAAACGCCTTGAATGACCCGATTGGAAAATGGATCACTTGGTTAACTCTGCTGCTGATAATGATTGTAATTGCCATTTACGTCGCCAAATTTTTTCGGGACTTGGCGGTCGGTGAATCGAATGATGGGCTTGGGCAATGGTCTGAATTCCAACGGTTGCATGCAGAGGGAAAATTGAGCCCGTGGGAATACCAACGGCTGAAGGCCACAGTGCCAAAACGATTGGCAGACCAGATGCTGAGTAAACCAACAGGCAACGAATCCGCCGGGGACGATCCAGCGAATCAAAGAGAATCGGGGGAAACCACGCAGCGTCCAGATGAAGGCGAGGACAACGCGGTTTAAAAAGCCAAAAGCAAGAGCCGAAAACAAGAGCCAAAAGCAAGAGCCGAAAACAAGAGCCGAAAACGAGTTCATAAAATAGCCCGATTGCATGGAATGGCACCTTCAACCGGGTTAAATCGAGATGCTATCACTTCATGAAGTTTTGATAGCAGATTGCTGATCATTACAATGTTCGAAGAATGCGGGCAAGGAAGCACCTTTGGTTTGTGATTTGTCATCACGGGTCGATGTTCGAACTTATCAACTGGGACGTTACATCGGTTGTGTAGATTTTTACAACAAAGGAGTAAAAATGCCCGCTGGCAAAGATTCCTCGGGAAGCCGCCAAAGTGGCTCTTCCAAAAAGAACGCGAATTGTTCGTTTTGTCGAAAAAGTTATCGGGAGGTCGGCCCTTTGGTCGAAGGTCCCGGCGATGTTTATATCTGTGGCGACTGCATTGAATTATGCCAGTCGATTCTGGATCAAGAGCAGCGCCGACGGCAACCCACCAGAAACCTGTTCGGCAAAATTCTGACACCTCGCGAAATCGTGGCGAAGATGGACGAGTACGTCATTGGTCAAGAATCCGCTAAAAAGGTCTTGGGCGTTGCCGTACATAACCACTACAAACGGTTGTCGTTGGGCTGGGAGGGAAGTGAAGTTGAGATCGACAAATCCAATATCATGTTGGTCGGGCCTACCGGCTCGGGCAAAACGTTATTGGCGCGAACACTCGCTCGGATTCTCAATGTTCCCTTCGCAATCGGCGATGCAACGACGCTGACCGAGGCGGGCTATGTCGGAGAGGACGTGGAAAACTTGCTGCTGAAACTATTGCATGCAGCGGACTTTGATATCGAGGCGGCCCAACGGGGCGTGATCTATATCGATGAGATCGACAAAATCGGTAAAACGAGCAATAACGTGTCGATCACCCGTGATGTTTCAGGAGAAGGTGTTCAACAAGCGTTACTCAAAATGCTGGAAGGAACGGTTGCAAACGTACCACCCCAGGGAGGACGCAAACACCCCGAACAACAATACATCCCGATCGACACGAGTAACATCTTGTTTATCTGTGGTGGCACGTTTGTCGGGATCGATGACATCATCCGCAAACGACTTGGTAAACGAACGATCGGATTTGGGTCGGCGGCCGGTTTCCGCGACGAAGCCGACATGGCGACCCTACTCCCTCAGGTGGTCACCGAAGACATCCTCGAATTTGGGTTAATCCCCGAATTGGTCGGACGCCTGCCCGTGATCACGGCACTTGCTCCGCTGGACGAAGCCGGATTGATTCAGGTTCTAACCGAACCTAAAAACGCACTCGTGCGGCAATTCGAGTCTCTGTTCCAAATGGAACATTGCGAACTGAAGTTTACCGAAGAGGCGCTGAAGAAAATTGCCCATCGAGCGATGGAAAAAGAGACGGGAGCTCGCGGCCTGAGATCGATTATGGAAAAGATCATGCTGGATATCATGTTTGATCTTCCCGATCAACCGAAAGGGACGAAAATCCTGATCGACGATCATGCCGTCGAGCAAGGTCTCAATCTATCCGGATTCACCATGCCAGAGTCCAAAAGTGCCTAAGTCAATCGAGGGCACAGCGAAGTCGGATCACCGGCATGGATTTAACCTCAGTACATTTTCCAATGCGGCTCCTCGCTTGAAGTAGCCGGGCCAACCGAAGTCGCAAGACCCCCGGAACAGCCAGGCTGCAATAACTTAGCCTAAGCAACATGTCGCCAATGGAAATGGATTGTTTGAAAAACTCGATCCTCAGGCTGCTGCGGAGAATTTCCGCGGAGTTCAATGGGTCAAATCATCAAGATCGACAACTGGTAAGAAACGCTTTTTTGACATCTAGATCCTCACCAAGCTCAAACAACTTCAACAACTTTAACAACTTTAACAAGTTCGAAAAATTCAACAATTTCGACAATTTCGACACCTTGGCTTGAATTCAACACCTTGATTTAAACTCTCAACCATCCCTGCCCATTCAGGCCGGGATGGTTTTTTTTCGATTGACAAATCATTTTGCTTTGTTAAAATCTGCGAACGAAATTCATTCCATGCGATTCTAAGATGTTAATATCTCCCGGTATGGAGTTACCATTTAACAAGTAATGGTATACGCTTTCCAGTGATTGCGGAATGGAGTTTTCATAAATGGTGATTGTAGCTCAATTGGTCAGAGCACTGGATTGTGGTTCCAGGGGTTGTGGGTTCGAGTCCCATCAGTCACCCTACTAAAACCCTGGGGAAAGAAAGCTTTTTCCGGGGTTTTTTCGTTTTCGGCTGTCGTCGCTACGTTTTCAACTTTGTCAGAAAATGACTCATTTTGCCCCGTTTTGAATGCTCTTGGGGTAACTGTTGAGGTAACGAAACTTTCCCCTCCATCGGTACCGGTCGCCCGGTGTTTTTGGGCGTTCGGCAACGTCGGCTCGGTCGATAATGGCAACATCGGCAACGCATCGACAACCCCCGCAACATCTAACAACCTGGGATCGGTGTAGGTGTTCATTGTCAGCTTGATATCGGAATGCCTCATCGCTTGTTGTGCCGTTCTAGGCGACACCCCACCGACCGTCAGCATCGTTCCGAACGTATGCCGCAGGGAATGAAAATCAACGGTTCGCCTTCGGTCAACCGTTTGGTCAGCTCGTTTGACTCTAACTAAGGGATTGGTCGACAACTGCCCTGCATTAACTGCCCTGCATTAACTGCCAATTCATCAATCCGTTGATCGCTTGCAAGTAGGTGTTACGAGTCCTGGGGGCCATGTTATCCTTTTGGCGATTAGCCAACCAGTTTTCAACCGCTTCGGCTTTGATGTCTCGCAGCTGCTGCGCTCCCTTTCGCGAGATCATTCTGGAGAAGCTTGAGCAAGGCTTGGAAAGCCAACGAATCTACCAAGACCTTGTGGAGGAATATGGCTAACAGGATAAATATTGGTCGGTTAATCGGTACGTCAGAAGCCTCGGTAATAGTCGCGAACTTCCTTTTCGGCGACTGGACACGGAAGCCGGCTGGGAACTTCAGATTGATTTTGGAACCGATCGTCCTTGCCCAGATCCGACCGGGCAAGTTCGTAAAACTTACGAGTTTCTCGCGACGGACACATCTCCTTCAATCGAGCTTACTATTCCGTGCGAGACTTCCTGCACGACGAAGCGATGGACGGCCACGAGCGAATCCTATCGCGCTATCTCAATCCTGATTTACTGATCATTGACGACATGGGAATGAAACAACTGCCCAAGCGTTCAGGAGAATGCCTATTTGAGATCATCATGCATCGACGCGAACTGCGCTCAACGATGATGACCAGTAATCGCCCTCTGGAAGATTGGGGAAAATTGATTGGCGATGTGCCCAGTGCCACTGCGATTCTGGATCGTTTTCTACACCGCGCCAAGTTGATTCAGATCACCGGCAAGAGCTATCGACTGGACCGTACCGAAAAAACTCAAAAAAGACCAAAAAGTACCAAAGCGCCAACCGGGTCGACCGTCGATAAATAAACTATTCAACAATACCACTTTGGATCTTTCTTCAACATTCACCCAAACTGGTACCGTATGAAGCGCAAATGGGTGGTACTGTCTCAAGCGCCAATTGACAGAAAGTATAATGGTACAAATACCAGATTCTTCAATGAGGCCGTGAGTTGGAACTCACGGAAAGGCGATATGTTCTGATTGAAATTCTTGTAACATTTCAGCCGTCTGAAGCGAGAAGTCGTTTAACTGGAAGCCAAAGCGAATTTTGCAGAGGAAAAAGCTCAGAGGTATGCGAACTTTTTCCGCAAAATTCGCGGCGGCGACCGATCTACTTCATTCGGCTGAAGTGTCACGGCGATTGTTAACGCTTCTGAGAAAGTATGAGCCAAAAGTGTTGAATTCGCAAAGTCCGTGTGTAAGGAAAGAACCAAAATTAGAAATTGC
>JBGTHU010000671.1:0-1529 GCA_041745975.1 Mariniblastus sp. | reverse complement strand
ACCGAATCATCGCTACCGGGATGCTGCATAAACACTCCGATATAACCTCGGCCTGCCCAGTGCGTACCAAGGTACTGACAGGATTCCCGATCCCCTCCCAGTCCGTGACTAAACAAGACGATAGGAGCAGGTGTTTTGGCTTCGGGTAAGTAGATTTTAATTGGAATTTTTCGTTGGTGACGTTGGTCAACGACTTCCATTAATCGCGTTTGGATTTTCTTTGTTTCGACCTTCAGAGGATCATAATCCCGATTTTGAATCTGGTTGACGGTTTCAGAAGCGTTGACGTTGCTCTTGGCTTTTTCGGAATCATCGGCTTGTGCTGCGAGCAAGACCGACGTTGACCACATTGTCGGAATCAAGCACAAAAATCCAAACCAATTCACTAGCGTCATGTAGTCCTTTTTGTTGGATAACTCAGGATTGGTTTGCGTCCCTTGAGACCATTTTTCCCTCAACACCTTTGCAAAGTTCATCGTACATCTCGCTAATGGTTTAAGTTTCAATTTTAACAAATTATCACCTTGGTGATGATTTGCCAATGCCAAGTAATGGTTCGTTGTTGTTTCGGCAGGAGCTTCAACCTCCTTTCCTACCCGTGAACGATTACACTTGTTTTAGCCCGATCCCCATTTTCATTTTTACCTCGGCGATGGCGCAGTAAACCGTTGGCACGATGAACGAGGCCAGCGGTTCAACCAACATACCACCGAATACGGGAATCGCCATTGCGCGAGCCACATCGGCTCCTCGGCCATCGGCCAACATGACGGGTAAAAGTGCCACTAAGGTTGTCACCGTTGTCATCAGGCAGGGGCGGACTCGTTTCATTCCTGCTTGATAGATCGAATCCCTCAGTTCATCGATACTTTCAGGCGGATGGCGCTGCAGTCGCTGTTTGATATAGGTCGCCATCACCACGCCGTCATCCACGGCAATTCCGAATAAGGCGATGAAACCGATCCAGACTGCGGTATTCATCTCGACACCACAAACTGCTGCGGCGATCATTCCACCGGCAAACGAGACGGGAATTCCTGTAAACACGGTCAACGCGATCGCCACATCGCGGAAACTCAAATACAGCAGGAAGAAGTTGATCAAAATCGCCAGAGGGACCAAGCCCATTGGTATCCAATACACGATTCCAATTAAGTAATCTTCCATGACCACCAATGTTTCCGGTTTCTTTAGATCCAGCAACGGGCCCAGCCACAACAATCGCTGGTTTGATTTGACTTGCTCTTCAAACGAACCGACGGGAATGAATTCGAAATTTCCTTCTGGGAATATCAATCGACCCTCGCGGCGATCATCCTGGAGATCGCGCATCACCCCTTCGACCGTTTCAATATCACCCCGCACGCCGGAGGGTGAAAACATGATGTGGGCCACCAACCGTGAATCTTCACTGGAGATCATACCGGGTCCCCAGGAAGTGCTGACCGAGGCCAATTTTTCCAACGGCACAACATCGCCGCTGGGCGTGACGATGGGAATGCGGGTTAAGGCGTCCACTTGTTCCCGCA
>JBGTHU010000670.1:0-5803 GCA_041745975.1 Mariniblastus sp. | reverse complement strand
ATACTTGACTGATATGATCAAGGGAAAGCAAGGCCGTTTCCGCGAAAATCTACTGGGTAAACGAGTCGACTACTCGGCCCGATCAGTGATTGTGGTGGGGCCCCGATTGAGATTGCACCAGTGTGGTTTGCCCAAGAAAATTGCGTTGGAGCTCTACCAGCCCTTCATTATTCGCAAGCTGAAAGAACTCGGCCACGCCGATACGATCAAGAGCGCAAAAAAAATGCTCGAGCGAAAAGATGAAGAGGTTTGGGATATTCTGGAACAGGTGATCCAAAATCACCCCGTGATGCTAAATCGAGCCCCGACGTTGCACCGGATGGGAATTCAAGCCTTCGAACCAATTTTGGTCGAAGGAAACGCGATCCATCTGCACCCATTGGTTTGCAAAGGGTTCAACGCTGACTTTGACGGCGATCAAATGGCAGTCCACTTACCTCTTTCGATCGAGGCCCAAGTTGAAGCCCATACCTTGATGCTGTCGACCAATAATATCTTTGCCCCCTCCAATGGCAAACCGATCATGAGCCCATCTCAAGATACGGTGATGGGTTGTTATTATCTGACTCTGATGCTGCCCAACCAGAAAGGGGATGGGATGGTGTTTTCCTCCATGGACGAGGCCGATTTGGCCTATGCTCAAGGCGTTATCACCATGCATGCAAAAATCAAAGTGAGATTGCCCTTGGGCCGCGTGGCGCGAAAAAGCGAAGAAGAGACGGTTGAGGATCGGATCATCGAAACTAGCTATGGGCGAGTTCTATTCAATATGATGCTCCCCCAAGGGATGGATTATTATAACTTTGTGCAAAAAAGTGGTGACTTGTCCAACGTGATCTCCGATTGCTATCAACGCTTAGGGCGCCGGCCCACGATCGCGCTGCTGGATGATATGAACCAACTGGGGTTCCGCGAAAGTACCCGCAGCGGCCTCTCCTTTGCTACCGATGATTTGGTGACTCCTGAATCAAAAGAACACATCGTTGCCGCCGCTGAAAAAGAAATCATCAAATTCAAAAAATTGTACGAACGCGGTGTAATTACTGAAAAAGAACGGTATCGCCGCGTGCTGGATACTTGGACCCACGCAAGAGAACAAATCACCACCGAAATGATGGAAGCCATGATGGCTGACGATCGCGGCGGGATGGGGTATGTCAATCCGGTTTACCTGATGGCCCACTCCGGTGCTCGCGGTGGTACTGAGCAAATTCGTCAGCTGGCTGGAATGAGAGGCCTGATGGCGAAGCCAACCGGTGAAATTATCGAAACCCCGATTAAATCTAACTTTCGCGAAGGATTGTCGGTGCTGGAATATTTCAGCTCGACTCACGGAGCTCGAAAAGGCCTGGCGGATACCGCCCTCAAAACGGCTGACTCAGGGTATCTGACCCGAAAACTTGCTGACGTGGCTCAAAACGTGGTGATCACCCAAGAAGATTGCGGCACGACACGCGGAATCACCAAAGGGGTTGTCTACCGCGGGGAAAAAGTGGAAGTCCGATTGGCAACCGCTATCAATGGACGGGTCTCGCGCCAGAACATTGTCAATCCGATCACAGACGAAGTCGTCGTGCGGGAAAATCAAATGATCACCCCGGAAATCGCAAGGAAAATCGAAGAGATGGGGCTTGAGAAAATCCAAGTTCGAAGCCCCATGACTTGTAATGCTTCCTTGGGGGTCTGTCGCGCCTGCTACGGGATGGATATGTCAACCGGTGACTTGGTAGAAGAAGGCATGGCCGTTGGTATCATCGCCGCTCAGAGTATTGGTGAACCAGGTACTCAGTTGACCATGCGGACTTTCCACATGGGCGGTACCGCTAATACCTCAACCGAGGAAAACGAAAAGAAATCCAAAAAAAGCGGACAAGTCAAAATCGTTCGTATGCGGTATGTAACCAATGCCGATGGCAATACCGTAGTACTCAACCGAAGTGGCGAAATTGCGATTCTCGATGCCCGTGGTCGTGAATTGGAAAACCACAAAATCCCCCAGGGTTCCACCTTGCTTGTCACGGAAGACGAAGAGATCAAACCGGGCCAAGTTCTCTGTCGCTGGAACCCTCACGCCGTTCCCATTTTAGCGGAAGTCACCGGAAAGGTCCGCTTTGAAGATATCATCGAAGGGGATTCGATGCAGGTCGAACGGGAACTCTCCGGTACGATCCGAAAAACCATTATGGAATTCAAGGGCTCCCTGCAACCCTCGATCGTGGTCGAAGATTCCCAAGGTAGACCGTCGGATGTATACTACCTTCCCGAAAAAGCCAACGTGGTCGTTAACGATGGTGATATGATCGTCGAAGGCACAATCATCGCCGAAACACCCCGTGAAGCCTCCGGAACTTCCGACATTACCGGTGGTTTGCCACGGGTTACGGAAATTTTCGAGGCCCGCAAACCAAAAGATCCGGCGATTTTGGCCGAAATCGATGGCATGGTGGAAATTCTCAAAGAGAAAAAACGTGGCAAACGGGCCATCGTAGTCAGCAATTCCGCAGGGATGGAAGTCGAACATCTCTCACCTCCCGGGAAACGCTTCCGTGTCCACTCGGGTGACGAAGTCAAAGCTGGCCAACAACTCGTTGACGGTTCCCTGGTGCCGCACGATATCCTGCGAGTTTCCGGCGAAGAAGCCGTCCAGCAATATCTTTGTCACGAAGTGCAGCAGGTCTATCGTAACCAACGAGTCGAAATAAACGACAAACATGTCGAGATCATCATCGCCAGAATGCTTCGCAAGGTTAAAGTCGAAACCGCCGGAGATACGCATTTGTTGCCGGGTTTGATCAGCGACCGTTTCGATTTTCAGCGAGTCAACGATATGTTAATCGAGCACTCGATTAAAATTTCAGATCCCGGAAGCAGCGATTTCACCAAAGGTCAAATTGTCAAGAAAGTCGACTTCGAACGGACCAACGAGATTATCGAAGCGGAGGGAGGCAAGTTGGCCAAAGGGGTCAAACCCAAGCAGGCCACCTGCAGCACTCAATTGCTCGGTATCACCAAAGCGTCGGTACAAAGCACTAGCTTCATTTCCGCTGCCAGCTTCCAAGAAACAACGAAAGTACTCACCGAAGCGGCGCTGGCCGGTAAAGTTGATAACTTGGTCGGTTTGAAAGAGAATGTGATTTTGGGACACCTCATCCCCGCTGGTACCGGATTCAAAACCTTCCAAGATTCCGAAATCAAGTACAACTTGGAAGCGATGCGAGAGGCCGCTGAACGTCCGACCACGTCGCTGGCTGAATCGTATCCTCTGTTGGAAACCGCTCAATCAACAACCGGTGGCCATCAGTCGATCGCTGGTGGCGGCGGCTTCGATGGCGGATTCTCGGGCGGCAATTTCTCTGGTGAAGCGACCCTGGCCGCGATGTTCTCCGATGCTGCAAAACCCTCCGTTTCTCACGGACCCGACGATTTGACTTTGATCGAAGGGGTCGGACCCAAAATCGCCGACTTGCTCAGAACCGCCGGTATCGATAGTTTCGCTGTACTGGCAACCATCCATCCCGATCAAATCAAACAATTGCTGCAAGATAGCGGCCTCGGTGGCCATGATCCTGCCACTTGGCCCGACCAAGCGCAATTGGCATCCACCGGCGAATGGGACAAATTGAAGGAGTGGCAGGATGTGCTGATCGGTGGACGGCCTACCGAAATCGCTGCGGCCAACAGCATGGATGATCTCACCCGAATTGAAGGAATTGGACCCAAAATCGCCGAATTGCTCAATGAAGCCGGAGTGGCGACGTTCGGACAGTTGGCGGCGACCGCACCCGAAGCGATCCAAGAATTTCTAACAGAAAATAGCTTGGGATTGCACGACGCTTCAACTTGGCCCGATCAAGCTCTGCTGGCCTCCAGTGGTGAATGGGACAAACTGCTGGAATGGCAAGAGGAGCTAAAAGGTGGTCGCATCGTTGCCACCGAAACCGATGATCTGACTAAAATCGAAGGTGTCGGTCCAAAAATTGCCGAACTCCTCCAAGCGCAAGGGATTGACTCCTTCCAAAAATTGTCGCAAACCACCCCCGATGCCATCGCACAAATTCTGCAACAAGCCGGTGGGATTTATGCTACCCGTAATCCTGTCACTTGGCCCGACCAAGCCTTATTGGCCGCCAATGGTCGCTGGGAAGAATTGAAAGAATGGCAAGACGAACTCGACGGAGGAGTCCAATAACAAGTACCCTAAATTGAATTTTGAAAAATTTCGATCCGATTACCAAGAATCGGCAAGCGTGGCAAAAAATGGCAACCCACGGACATCGATTGACACGACCGATTTGTCCTGCGGATCTTGCCAATCCACTGCAACAGGTCGATTCCATCGGCGGGTTGGGCGGTGATATTCGCGGCTGGCAAGTCTTATGTCTGGCGGCCGGTGGAGGAAAACATGGCCCGTTGTTTGCCGCGGCAGGAGCTCACGTCACCGTACTTGATTTTAGTTCAGCGATGCTGGACAAAGACCGCTACGCCCGCGATCAATGGGGACTCTCATTCCAAATCGTTGAAGGCTCAATGGACAATCTTTCCATGTTCGGTAACGCCCAGTTCGATTTGGTGGTGCACCCAGTCAGCACCTGTTATCTGGCCGATCCGCTTCCCGTGTTCAGTGAAGTTGCTCGCGTGACCAAGCCACAAGGGCTCTACATCAGTCAACATAAAACACCACAAAGTCTGCAAGTCGGAATCAGTCCTCAGTCAGGGCGATATCTGATTAACCACCCGTACTATAGCGATCAACCACTACCGCCAAGCACCCACACGAATTTGGTACGTGAACCGGGAACGGAGGAATACATCCATCGTTTGGAGACGCTGTTGGGTGGTATTTGTCGGAGCGGATTTGTGATTGAAGATCTCCGAGAGCCGTTGCATGCCGATCCCAATGGTTCAACCGGATCATTTGAGCATCGCAGTCTCTTTGTGCCGCCTTACGTCCGTTTAAAGGCCCGCCGGGTCGGTACGATGCCGACCCAACCCCTTTTTCGGGCAGCCTCTAAATTCCACTGAGCCCGGATAAAATATTCAGGTATTGTTGCATAGTAAAAACAACGACGACTAAAACCATTAAAGCCACGATACAGAACGTAACCACAAATCCGATCGTTCCCAACAATTTCAGATTCAAGTCCGCTCGCGCTTGATAATCAGCCGAAGCTCGTTCCATCGATTCGGCCAGTTCGCCAGCGGTTTCGCCGTTTTCAATGTAGATCAACAAATCTTCGGGAAAAGCGGTCGTGGCTTTGAGCGTTTGATAAAATGATTCGCCCGCCTCCAATGCCAGACAGACGTCCTGTTCGTGCTGGTTGTAAAAATAATTCTCGGTGGATCGTAGCGAAAGTTGGGCAACTTCCACCGGATTCATCCCCGCGTTTTCGGCAATCGACATCGTCCAGGAGAACCGGGAAAGTGCCAAATATTCAATGGTGCGACCGAGTACCGGGATGCGGTGAGCAATGCGAATCGGTAAATTCCCGAACCATCCCAATGCCACCCCGCGAAACACAAAAAATAATCCCGCCAATATCAATCCCACAATTACAAAATAGGCAATCACATTGCCAGTGGTGCTGCCCATGCCCAGCCAGTTATACGGTTCTCGATCGAGTTGCCGGAAAATCCAATCGCAGATTGCCATCATCAGCCCGGCCATCATGATTGCGACCGACAGCTCGAAAATTGGCCATGCCAACGCTCCCAGCAAGCGATTGCGAAACGCCACCAATTCACCATAGTGATCGGCCAAGCGAGTGAACGATTCCTCCAACCGCCCCCCTTTTTCACCAGCATG
>JBGTHU010000669.1:0-8383 GCA_041745975.1 Mariniblastus sp. | reverse complement strand
GGTCAGTGGGCAAAAAAGGACAGGCACAAAAAAGGGGCGGGAAAAAAGAGGGGCGGGAAAAAAGGACAGGCACAAAAAGGTAAAAATTCCAATGAAAAAGGGAAAAAGGGGAACGTGGGAAAAAAGGACAGGCATAAAAAGGGCACAAAAAGGCAGGTCGACATGCCGCACCGACTTCCAAGCCGCAGCAGGGCGGGAAAAAAGGGCAAAAAAAAACAGGCACAAAAAGGCATTAACTTGAACTTGATCCAATAAAAGGGCAAAAAAGGACAGGCACAAAAAGGCACGAAAAGGCCCCAGCCGAGCTCGTCTCGGTTGAGCTGAGGATCAATCACTAACTAAAGGGCGGGAAAAAAGGACAGGCATAAAAAGGGCAAAAAGGCATTAAGGGCGGCAAAAAAGCATTAAGGGCGGCAAAAAAGGACAGGCACAAAAAGGCACAAAAAGGTAAAAATTCCAATGCGGAGTTTCGAAACCGGGGGCTGACCCAGTTTCGGGTACGCGGACTATCGCGAGTGATAAAAGGCAAAAAAGGACAGGCACAAAAAGGTACAAAAAGGTACAAAATGGGGCGGGAAAAAAGGACAGGCACAAAAAGGCAAGTTTCAATTTTATGAGGGCCATTAACTTGAACTTGATCCAATAGGTAATCCAGCGGGGTAAAAAGCCCTGCGGAAAGGACCACAAACCGGGCGTAGGATGGGGCCAGCAGCCTTCCAAAGTCGCCCCGGGAGGTGCTACCAACGATGGACAATCCGAATTTTAAAAAATCCGCCTCAGCGGGAAGGCTGAAGAAATCAAATCGAAAACAAATCACATCCTCTCCGAGTCGGGACCCTTACTCACCTCGGGAGAGGCGAGCGACCGTCGCCCTACGTCTTCCACCATTTTTGTCTGGCAACAACTGTCCGTGACCGATTACAAAAATGGAGACTGTGCCCTATCTCAAAACATCTATGCCCCTGGACGGGATTAACATTTTCAATCGACGGATTCCGACTGGGAGTCGCCAGTTTCCATTTCCAGAATCGACCGTGTCATTCGCCGAGAGAAAAAAGCAAAAACCGATATCACACCCAGTCCGTAAACCATCGCCACCAGAGCGATTACCAATGAAACGGGTTGTTCGGTGGATAACGAAATTCTCAAAAGCACCGTTGATATCACAAAGCCTGCATTGCGAAAGACGTGTTCATACCGATCGTAATAAGAAATTGACATGATCAACAGAAAGACGTCCGTGAAAATCATAAACTCAAAAAAAGCCGGAAAAAAGAAAGCATCCGGGTTTTCTGGAATGGGCAGCAGTAAGATTTCAACTGGCAGGAACGAGACCAGCCAAGTCACCAGATTTAATAAAGCCAACAAGATTAATACGAGGGCAAGCAACATGGCCACCATTTTTTTCATAAAAATAAAGCCAGCCAAATTATTCGGTTGATGTGAGTTGGTTACCAACTCGCGGACACGGTAAAAGATCGCGACCGTCAGAAACATCAGCAATGCCGCCCCCATGTCATACAACACCAAACGAACCGAATCCGGTTGCTCAATCCAGTGGCCAAAATCGTCAAAACTACCGATGTCCTTGAATACTCGACGAACAACGATTAACGAAATGATTTGATATTGTTTTCCGATCGAACTGGTCAACGAGCGTGGCAAGGCAAAAACTAACAGCATTACTTCGTAAAACAAAATAAAGCTGAAAGGGGTGTATACCGCCTGCAAAAAATTGTTGCCGATTCCAAATGTTGCACCAAATTCCGGGATAATTCGTGCCAGGCAAATTAATGTCAAATGAAAGATGAAACTGCCCGCCGCCAGCCAGACGGTCAAGATCTCCAAACGACGATGGTTTTTTTCGCTATCAAGCCAATCAAAAACCCTCTCTGATTTGTTAGAAAAATTACAAAACATCGAGTCGGTTGGCATGGCGAAATTGCACGTTGTTGTGAAAGCTGATGGTCGAATGGGGTTCGGAGTCACTAGAGCCCGAACCGTTAAACTGGTCTTTCCTAGCACTTGATAACAAAGGCAAGCGAAAGCAATCGCTGTCCAGATGTGCTCGTGATCACTTTGACCTGCTTCGCAGCGTTGCCGCGGGGGGCTACCCGCCCCCTGAGATTGCTTAAGCGATGATTCCGGTTTTTAATGACTCTTGGTGCTGAATGCCAGACTACGAGAGCCATGATATACTCTTAATAAATTACGATTGGTCAGATAAAGGCGAAATTGTGTCCATGAAAGTGCAGCCTGGGAAGGAAGCAGATCGATCCATGGGAAAAGAAGCAGCAGATGGCCGAAGCGTCACGGCGAAGGCTGGCAAACAGCAAGTGACGTCGGGCATATCGCAGGACAATCAACGTTAATCAAAATCATCGAGACCCTTTCTATGCAACTTAATCGCAGCTTCTTATCGTTTCTCAATTGCAGGATCATTTTGATCGTTGGGTTCCTGAGCGTTTCACCAACGGTTGCCGTATCGCAAGTTCTCGACAAAGCCAAGCTACTGAACGACGAGACGTTCTGGGACAATCGTGACTTCGATTGGTACTCGGCGAACATTCCGTTCTTTGAGTGTCCTGACAAAGAGATCACGACGACTTACTACTACCGCTGGGATCTGTTGACCAAGCACCTCACGTATGGATCGCCCAATAGTGGTTACTCATTTACCGAGTTCATCGATCGACCGTTCTGGTCGGGAGCCTATGGTGCGATCAGTTGCCCGGCTGGTTTTCAGTTCTATGAAGCTCGCTGGTTGCGTTCGCCGCGTATCGCTAACGACTACATGCGCTATTGGTTTCGTACGCCCGGCGCCCAACCGAGAAACTACTCGACGTGGTTGGCAGACTCCGCCGTCGCAGTCGATCGCGTGCATCCGAACGAAGAATGGCTGGTAGATCTACTGCCGGACTTGATCACCAATTACGAAGGCTGGGAGCAACGGCACTTCCTTCCGGAGGTTGGTTTGTTCTGGCAGACCGGTCACGACGATGGCATGGAGTTCAATATTCTCAGCCGTCAAACGCAGGACATTCTGCGTGGCGCTCCCAGTTATCGACCATCCTTCAACGCCTACATGTGGGCGGATGCCAAAGCGATCGCTCATGTTGCCCGGCTTGCGGATCAGGCGGACGTTGCTGAATCCTTCGAAGCCAAAGCCGAATCCTTAAAGGCAAAAATGATCGAGCTGATGTGGGATCCGAAGCGGCAGTTCTTCTTTCCCGTCCTGAAGAACGACGAACAACGGGACGGCCACAGAATGAAGGCGATGACGCGGACTTATGAAAGCGGACAATTCGCTGGCGATCCGCACGGTCGCGAGTTGATCGGATACGTCCCTTGGCAGTTCAATTTGCTCAGCGGCGAATCACAGTTCGATGTCGCCTGGAAGAAGCTGATGGATCGCGATGGCTTCTATGCCGACT
Organism: Mariniblastus sp.; assembly: GCA_041745975.1. Taxonomy (GTDB): domain Bacteria; phylum Planctomycetota; class Planctomycetia; order Pirellulales; family Pirellulaceae; genus Mariniblastus. Next base: position 4,949 of record JBGTHU010000669.1, on the reverse strand, counting down.
TTGGGCCTTCCACGGTCGAACGCAATGACCCGATGTTCCTTTTGCAGAAGTCATGCTGTTGGTGGAGCGGCCAGTCGTGGCCTTACGCGACAACGCAAACAATTAAGGCATTAGCGAACTATTTGCAAAATGGCGGGCAGCAACTGACGAATGCCGATTACCTTGATCTGTTAAGGATCTATGCGTTGTCGCATCGCAAAGATGGGAAGCCTTATTTGGCGGAGGCACTGCACCCTGATACCGGTTCGTTCGAAGGGCACGATGCTTACAACCATTCCGAACACTATTTCCATTCGGGTTATTGCGATCTTGTGTTCACCGGCTTGGTCGGTTTGGTCCCTCGCGATGATGACACGCTTGAAGTCAATCCACTCGCTCCGCCTGACTGGGATTACCTTGCTCTGGACCGGGTACCCTATCGCGGGCACTTGCTCAGCATCGTTTGGGACAAGACTGGCTCGCGTTATGCTCGAGGACCAGGACTGCATGTGTTGGTCGATGGCAAGTTGGTGGGGAGTTCGCCAAAACTGAGCCGATTGGCAATCGAAGATGCAGTTCCATTACCTGTCGCAGTTGCAGCTGATACGGAAGTTGCTACCACCCGCACGAATTTTGCGGTCAACAACGATGGTACTTACTATCCACGCACGACGGCTTCGTTCACCTTTACGATGACTTCGCTGTCCAAGTTGAATGATGGCAACTTCTGGTACTTGCAGCATCCACCGAATCGCTGGACGACTGAAGGTTCGCCAAATTCTGAAGACTGGATTGAGATCGATTTTGGCGTTGAGCGTTCGGTCGATCTGGTCAAGCTCTATATCCTGGACGACCAAGCTGCAGACATTCCATCCAGCGTCCGCGCTCCGGCAAAGATCAAATTGGAGGCTTGGATCAACGATGCATGGCAAAAAGTTGAAGCGGAGACTCAACCCGCAAAACCCGAGGGACGCAGGCCATTCTCATTGACGTTTCCAACACTGAAAACCCCAAAGCTGCGAGCAACGTTGACGCATGCTGGCGACTCGCGATCGGGTTTAACGGAATTCGAAATATGGGGCGACGTCGTTTTGCCACTCGCTCCCGTCGAACCGCCAGCGGGCAACCTGGCATACAACGACGGCTCCAATCCATTCCCGAGGGCAACAGCCAGTCACCACGATCGATTTGGCGGAGTCCCTATGTCTGCGATTGACGGGATCACCAACTTTCTGGCGTCACCGACCAACCGATGGACCAGTTACGAATCCAAAACGGAAACCGATTGGTTGGAGATCAATTTTGGCAAGTCCGTCGAATTTCGCCGAGTGGATCTAGCGATCTACGATGACCGCGGCGGTGTTCAGACACCGCTGAAGTACGAGATTGAAGTTTGGAACGGTCTGAAATGGGAAACGGTGAACGACGTCACCAAGGATCCCCACAAACCGGCTGGCAGCCAATGGAACTCGGCAACATTTGCACCCGTCACCAGTGACAAGCTCCGGATTGTCTTCACCAACAACGGCAACGCGCGCAGCGGAGTCACCGAGGTGATGGTGTGGAATGAAGCTTCAAACGGGAACGCTCATTGAGGCCCCACATCGTTCAGCCCACATCGTTCAGGTATCCCAGCGGGGAATTCTGATGGGGTGGCGGCTCTCTCAGCTTTCCCCCAATTTCATCCGCTGTTGTTCTTTTGGTTAGGCAATCGTGACACAAAGTATTGGCTGGCAAAAAAATGGGTGGTCAAGAATATCCATGACTGGGAATGTTAGAGAATAGTTGGAAATGATTGGAAAAATGCAGATCAATAACTCGGACTCTCTTATGCATTGATATCATTGAAATCATTAACCCAAGAGTTGCTTATTTTTTACCCTCCATCTTGTTGCCGAAAAATTGATCTTTGAGTCTCCAGCTTTCGAGCAGACAAGTGTCAGGACAAGCATCAGGAAGAACTGGCAGGGAGACCATGACGGAGGAGCGACCACTACTCGCTAATCACGTTATTTTCGTTAATTGCCAGCACCATTAGAAAAACTTTTTGCTGTTACTGAATTTTTTCGAGGCATGCTGGCAAGCTTTTGAATTTTTTTACTCAGCCTGATTCCATCATTAATGGCATTTCGTTCAAAATTAGAATCGATAGGTTGCCGCCGCACCGCTGGTTGAGGGCATGCGATCGGCGGGAACAACGATTACTTCCCCCCCCATTTTCAAGGTAAGTTCCGCCAGGTCATCTAAAAGATCGTCGACATCCGGATCGGTTTGTTCGGCGAATTCGACCTGACCCGATGATGAATCGACTGCACCGGGAATTTGTCGCCCCGCTTCCACCAACAGCATTCCGACGCGGTTGCCGATCAGCGCCTGAGCGATGTCGGCCAGGTCGGTAGATCCCAATTGCTTCGATCGCGCCTCCTCGAATTGATCAACTGTTTTTGCCAATCGTTCTTGATATTTTGGTTCCACGGCACGCCATGCTTCAGCGCGAAGATGATCCGTCGCGACATCCCCCGAATCCAAACCGATCGCTGCATCCATCAGAAATGGGTTTTGGCTAACTTTGCGAAAAAGATCGTGATGTTCGGGAAGTGCCGCCAGCATCAACGGCAGCCCAGTGGGGCGCGAGTGATGTTCCAGAATTGCCTGATCTATGGCTCGAAAAAATCGTTGATTGTCGATTTCAACTTCGTCTTTCTTTTGACCGTGTCCATGATGAATGGCTGGAGAGCCATGGTCACCACCGCGACCACCCGCCCCGCCATAGGATGCGACTGTCAGATGCGGTTCGGAGAGTTCGTCCCCCAGAGCCCTTTCAATCGTGGCGGGGACCTCATCAGCCAGCTCTACCTCGTCCAAGACATCGCGACTGCCTTCAAATAAACGAGCCTCGTGGCGATTCAAAGCCAGTATTTGAAAACGGTCGGCTGACTGGAGAATGCGCAACAATGGCTTGACGTGAAAGCTGTCGGCGACCACGACCAGTTCTGGCATAGGCCGTTGCAGTTCGAAGATTTGAAACCGCTCCAATGAGCCTAAAAGGGCCAGTCCATCGGTGCGATGGTTCCAAAAATCCTCGTCATGGGCCAGCATTTGAAAGTTTTGTAAAAGCTCGGTTACCTCCGCCTCCGGGTAGTGTTGAAGTAATCTTTTTTCTGACTCCTTTAATAAATTTCGGAAACGAATCGGATCCTGTTGGTTATCTGGGTGAAAGCGGTGAGTCGGTAAATAAATGGAAACACAAGGAGGTTCTTGGATCGCTAAAAATTTAGTCAGTTGGTCGGACGTAATCTGTCGCATCAAATGTTCCTCGTCTTAAATTATGGTAGAAGCGTAAACGGTTTCATCGCAGGGGTCACAAGACAATGATTACAACATGGCTGGTTTAGTCAAGCAATGAATGTCGATTGCCGCAAACAAACCACCCATTAAATATTTTATTGGCCAGCATGCGGCACTTTTTTCGTCATTGCCTTTCTTCTTTTTTTCCATTCTCAACCGGATGTTCCGGCAGAGTATCGACCAGTAGTCTGTGTTCCAATATCGTGATTGTGGCAACATCCGCCAGGCCATTTACACAGTTCCCTCGATACTCCCTAAGATCGATTGATACGATAGTTCTATCGTCGGCGGAGTTGAGCATGTTTTTGTCAACGCCTCATCAGGCGTGGAAACTTGATGTTCCATCAATGGTTGGTCATTTGGAATTTTTTACAACTCGACGGGGTCGCCTCGTCTTCGCTACAGACAACATTAGGAACAAATTTATGTCACGTTACAGTCTCGCTGATGCCTTTTATGACGCCCTTTGCGATATCTATCACGCGGAAAAGCAATTGCTCAAGGCGGTTCCGAAATTGATTAATAAAGCCTCCGACGAAAATTTGGTTGAAGCATTAAGAACCCACCTCGACGAGACGAAGCAACATGTCGAACGCGCCGAGGAAGCATTTGGTGAAACTGGGAAAAATCCCAAAGCCAAAAAATGTGAAGCAATGGCTGGCTTAGTCGAAGAAGCTCAAGAGATGCTGAAAAAAGAAACGGCACCCGAAGTAATGGACGCCGTCATCATCGGGCTTGCGCAAAAAGTCGAGCACTACGAGATCGCCACGTATGGCACGCTCTGCTCGTGGGCCAAAACGCTTGGTTACTCTAAAGCCCACGAGCTTCTCAGTGAAAACTTTGCTCAGGAAGTTAACGCTGATAAGACATTGACAAAAGTCAGTAAAAATGTCAACAGAGTCGCCGAAACGGTCAACCAGTAGCGGGTTGGGGGGCAAAGCCGGTGGCTTGGACATTGAAATGGTGCGACGTCTTATGGATACGTTCGGCATTTCATAGTGGTGTTTTGATTTTCAGGGGACGAGCTGTTTCGTCCCCTGTGCTGTAATGATAGTGAATCGCGCGCGAGATTCTTGCCGGAAGAGAATTATGACTTGGAATAGACTTGCGGTTTCGGGGTTGACCGTGATCAGCCTGCTGCTCATTTGGAAGACACATCAAATTTGGGCATCCGCATTTTTGGGTGTACTGCTCGCCCTGAGTCTCAACGGGGCCGCTGCATGGATTTACCGATACTTTCGAACACCCCGCTGGCTAGCCACGTTGTTGGCCATGCTTGTGGTGGTAGTTTCGTTATCCGGGCTGGGCTGGATGATTGGATCTCCGCTGGCCACCCAGTTTGACGTGATGCTGAGGGAGCTTCCCGCTGCAACTAAGAAAATTTACATTTGGATGGATGACTACTCCTGGGGAAGAAGGATATTGCATCGTGCGGAGGATTGGTCGGGTATCTCGAACTCTATTGATCAAAATGAAATCGATGCCTCGGGTGAATGGCAGATCGACGCAGTAGAAGAGCAACGCAGTACAATTGGAGAGGAGGACAAGCAGGAGGGACTCCAGGAAAATCCACGGCCAAACGAAGCAACTTCTCCCATGCCTGATTTCTTAGGACTACTTGG
>JBGTHU010000668.1:0-5904 GCA_041745975.1 Mariniblastus sp. | reverse complement strand
CCCACCTGCAACGCAGCCCCCAAAAGGATGAGTATACGCTGTGATGCGTAACTTGAAACTCGTTCGTCCATCGTCAAAATTTCCAATCGTTAACGTCCCCAAGCGCACTGTCCATATAAACGCGTTCGGTCCCACGAACCCGACAACGGACTTCGACCCCAGGCAGGTCCATAGGAAACGCGGATAACACCATGCGGCGTTTTAACATCCCTGAACCTCTAAGTAGGCCAACGACTCCAAGCGAATACGATCAAAGTGGTTCCGTACCGCATCCCAGGGCAAATGCTCCAAGTCCTCGTCACTCATCCTTAGCGGCCCTGGTGGTTGCGCCCGACCTGCCAGACCCAATGGCTGCAACAGATCCACTAGCCGTGAGTTCATCGAACCTAACTCGCCGCTAATCAAAACCGATAGAAATGGGACTTGGAACAACAGGCAAAAAACCGCACAGTGGAATGAGTTAGTCACGACAAAGTCCGCGTTGTAGACGCAGCTTAACCAGCCGGCAGGGTCGGGTAGGTCGTAACCGGGAGACCGTGACGTCTTGGTTGCGTTGCAGCGAATAATTTGTAACCCTCGTTGTTGGGCAAGGTGTTTAGCCACCTGGGTGGCGTCCTCGTCGCGACCATGCAACATAAAACTAAACAGGTACGGTTGCCCCGAAAATTTGGGGTTGAACAGTGAACGGTAATGTTCGGCGGGCAAAAGTAGTGTGGGGTCGCAAACTTGTTTTGCGTCCTTGCGGCCACTGAGTTGTTGGACCAGGCTGACGCCGGAAGCCTCCCGGACGCTGATCCCATCCAAGCTATTCAAGCGATTCCCCAGAATCTGCTGCCACTTCGGTGTCAGGGTTTCGGTCGATGCATGCCCTAGGCTGGCAGCATAGGAAATTCTCCGTGTCTGTGGACCCACAAAGTTCAAAAAATACAGTTCAACAAAACCCGGCGATTGCTCCAACCACTTGGGGTTCCAAACTTGGTCACTACCCGTTATGACCAGATCGTAGCGATCGCGTATGGAGGCCAACTCGGCCAATGAGTAGAACGACTGAGGCGAACGGACCAAACGTTGGCGGCGGAATGCCTCGAAAGCGCCCGCCTTCCGATTGGCTTCCCGCTTAAGCTGCCTACCTCGAGATGACAGGGACAACCATCGACGCAGGAATGGGAGAGGTCGCTGTGGGCGATAATCGATTAATTCAACGGCATGACCTCGGTTCTGAAGAGCCGTCTGCAGTGCATGGGCCTGCAGAACTGCGCCGTAGTTATTCGCCCAATGAAAGGTGGTGATGCCGATGTTCATGATGCCGTTCGGGTTCGCAAAAACTTTTGTTCGAACACTAGCTTTTACTCCAACCACGTACCCAATCGACCAACATACCCAACAAACGCTTCCAATAAGGCTGGTAAGCGCGTTGAACGCGGCGGATGTACGGAGAGATACCGATACGGAAAACTTCAAACCGACCTGCCTGGACGGCCTTTTGCCACAACTTGTGGCTCGCTTGGCCGGCGACCGATCGCGCAGCGTACACCCGGGCGCGTTGGGAGGTCAAGTGTCGGTGTTCCGGTTCTACACGTTTTTGGGGCGCCCATTTTTGGCTGCGTTTCTTCAGGTACAAACGATAAGCCAAACCCTCGCGCCGATCGCGTAGTCCACCGGCTTGGGATTGGGCGATCTTGTCCGCATCGACCGCATCGAAATGCAACCGTTTGTCAGCCACTCCCTGGCGGACCAATGCTTGAAGGTGAGGGTGACGGACGACCACCACGCTGTTTCCCCCCGAGTCCTGCTCGTATTCGGGTAACCATGCATCACCGACGGCCATGTCTGCCGTTTCGGCAAAAACATCATCGCAGAAATCGCAGGCCGAGTAGCGAAAGAAGTTGTGACCCCAGTTCGCTCCGAGGAGCTCGCGGATAGGTCTTATCGTGTCGATGCCACCACCTATCAATTGAACCCCGTAATCGCCCGAAGGGCGATCCGGCAATTTGACTCGGAAATCGATCTGATGCAGTTGCCCGGGTTGAATTCCGACCTGCCAAGCCAAACTGTCGGCAAACGCTTGGCTCTTGAGGTGGCCGCAGACCAAGCCCACGCAATACAGAATGCGTTGCTGCAAGGTCTCGTCCACTCGCGTCAGCCGCCTCACGGCTTTGATAAAGCAGGGCAAACCCACAACCACGTAGCGACCCGGTTTGGTGCGGATCTCGTCCAGGACACCAGACAACTCAATCGGATAGTACCGCGACTTAGCCCCGTTTTGAACCTCGCTGATCGTCCGGGAAATTGCATAGCGGAACAACGTGTTGTCGTCGCCGGACTTGACACGCTTGACATGAACGACGGCATCGACGGCTCCTGTGGCCAACAGTTCGACCAGAATCCACGTGAGGACCCCACCGGAAGAGCCCCGTTCGCGGTAGGGAACCTCGGAGACATGCCCGACACACAGCTCGGCGTAATAGCCGAGACGTAAGTCAAAGGTGGCCGATTCACGGTAAAGGGTTTGTCCGATTTCGGTTTCATTGGGTCCCACGTTGGAGAACGGACAGACGGTGACAGCCTGTTCAGTTTGCTCTGCCGAGAGATTGGCTAGTGCCGCGAAGCTGGGCCGGTAGGTCCCGATCGGACTGAGCTGCATGGGGAGCGCAGAGTGCGTTGCAGCGGAACAGGCGCCGCAGCCGATGCAATAGCCACCCTCGACGATCGGTAGGAGTGAATCAGACATTAAGAATTCAGAATTTGCTTGGTTTTTGGTTCTTACTTAACGGGGAGCGTACCACTTACGGAAATAAGAGTAGCTGTGGAACAATTTTTTTTCGAGCGATGTTGAGTACAAGATCAATCCTAAAGTCTCTGGCAGTAGCTTTATTTCGCTTTTTCTTTTTGAGAAATCTAATATCTTTTATGGGATAGGCGTGCCATAGATTGAGCTGTCGAGATTTTTTTGACAGCCAGTGGTCAGTATCCCAAGGTGAGATATTATCAAGATGCTATGACGCCCGCGATCCATAATAGAAGCCTCAAAAACTATTCACATAGTATATATGCTCTAATTTCCTCGCTTCTAACCTGAGCCTCGACATTGTAATTTTTTAAGCAGTGTCAACTCGCTTTTTCCGTTGTCATAACCGAACCTGTTAAAGGTACACTCGATTGTTCGAAAAACGAAACCCCTTGCAACCATCAAAAACCAAGATTTGTTTTCATCGTGGGAATATGCGAACCACAAACGCAGTCAAAAAATCAAAAAAATGTTCTAGTCGTGCCGAAATAAAGAAGTGTAAAAACGAGCAACCATTGCGCCAATTCAAACGCGGGCATGAATAGTGTAAAAATAGTTAATTTTTTACGCAGTATTCGTGTGTAAGGCAAAGACTAACCTGTGTAATCTATTAGAACTCCAATTTGTAAACGTGGTCAATCATGAGACGAATTTGCTTTAATCGGGTCTAAATTTTCAAGTCTTACACGAAATATTTAAATAATCGCATGGGGGCCAGAAGTAGTTTTAGGTATGTCTTTATTGATAAAGAAAACCAATCGGAAAAGTAGATGCTGGTCGTCATTCTCTGGCTCTCTCAGCAGCGTTTCACCCCCGGTTGCACGTAAATTCATCTGTATTACATAAACGATCATGCGAGGTTCAGCAAGCTTACCGAATCAAAAAGAATCACCTTCTTTTGTTTTTGCTTGAATGGCATTACAAGAGGCCAAAGAGAATAAATTTGTTGCCAAAAGCTGATGCCATATTTTTTACGACTTCAGCCGTGATACTTCATTTCTTGTCAAAACAGTCTTCCAGCTATCATCCGCTCGTACCAATTGGCGACCACGATATCTCATCGGATTTCCGGCCACCAAATGTAGTTTGGATGGATCAATCCAGAATTGGCTATTAGTCTGACGGTCGTAGCTATTTGACGCATTGACGGTTTTTACTACCTTATCAAGAAAGTCTGATGGTGCTTCCACAACATCATCATAGAAACATTCGATGTATTTCAAATCCTTTACACTCTTCTTGTAACGTGATACGCGTCGACGAAACTTGTCACTATCACGCTTACATTGCTCGATTGAAAATTGCTTGTTGCTGCGAATTGACAACTTCTTACGTGAAGCTGCCAATCGTAAAATATCCCGATGCAAAAATAAAATATACACATCCTTTGACCGAAACTGTTGCAAAAGTAGTGAAATCAAAAGGTGTTTCGTTGAGTCAACGACTACGCTTCTTTCGCTTACGTCACTCATGAGTTCATACAACTTCCAATTGTTATTGATCTGTTTTTTAAGGTTGGGTTTCAACCATGCAATCGTTGAAAGATTCCCTCCACGTTCAAGCCAAATTCTAAAAATAGCACCGAGGGCACGGTCAATAAATCGCCTTTTATGACCACCTCTGTCCTTGTAGGAGTATTGGCCAAAATATTTTGTATCAAATTGGTGAGGATAATTGACAATGTCGACTCCTGTTTCCTCCTTGATACGTTCGAATACTACATTCCAAAAGTCACATTCACGCCAATTGTTTCCACACGTGCAGATGTCTTGTGCCTCAATTGATGGCTTAACATTTATTGTTCGTTCAAGCTGCCAGTTCAAATATCGCAACTCGCCAGAAGAGCAGAAGTCGGGATGGGTACCCAAAATACAGTCAATCAATGTAGATCCCGAGTGAGCCTGTGATAAAATGTAAATCAGCTTCACGTTTTTATTTGACTTGGTTTTTTGATGAATTTATCATAAAGAAAAACGGATCACCTCGGTTTTAATTGGGTACCGAAATTGCAATTTATTAGTAATGATTCTCGGCGGGTGTCTTGGAGGTCGGAATCGACCATTTCACGTATCATTTCTTCCATCGTGATGGTCGGTTCCCAACCTAGTTTTTGCTTGGCTTTGCTGGGGTCGCCCAGTAGTGTTTCCACTTCAGCGGGGCGATAGTATTTAGGATCGACCCGGATGATGACTTGGTCTTGCAGCTTGGCTAATGTCTCTCGCTCCCGTTCATCTCGCGCGACCGACAGGTCGACCGCAATGACTCGGCCTTGCTCCCCTTCCCCCTCCCCAGAAAACTCTAACTCGATGCCGATCTCGCGAGCTGAAAGTTGACAGAAGTTGCGGACGCTGGTTTGCTGACCGGTGGCAATCACAAAGTCTTCCGCTTGTTCTTGCTGTAACATTAACCATTGCATTTCCACATAGTCCCGCGCATGTCCCCAGTCGCGTAAGGCAGAAAGGTTGCCCAGATAAAGACAATCGTCCAAACCCAAGGCAATGCGAGCCAGACCGCGGGTAATTTTGCGAGTGACAAAGGTCTCGCCGCGACGAGCCGATTCGTGATTGAATAAGATCCCGTTGCAGGCGTACATGCCGTACGATTCGCGATAGTTGACAGTGATCCAATAGGCGTACATTTTGGCGACGGCGTAGGGTGAGCGAGGATAAAAGGGGGTGCTCTCCCGCTGAGGGGTTTCTTGCACCAGCCCGTATAGCTCCGAAGTGGAGGCTTGGTAAAAACGAGTTTTTTGTTCCAAGCCCAGAATCCGGATAGCTTCCAGTAATCGTAAACAGCCCAGCCCATCGACGTCGGCCGTGTATTCGGGTGATTCGAACGAGACCGCGACATGGCTCATCGCGCCCAGGTTGTAAATTTCGTCGGGTTGGGTTTGCTGGACGATGCGGATCAGGTTGGAAGTGTCGCTGAGGTCGCCGTAGTGAAGGAAGAAGTTGGGGTTGTCGTGCGGGTCTTCGTAGATGTGGTCGATTCGCGAGGTGTTGAAGCTGGACGATCGCCGCTTAATGCCGTGGACTTGGTAGTCTTTGGCCAGTAAGAGTTCGGCGAGGTAGGAGCCGTCCTGGCCTGTGACTCCGGTGATGAGAGCGGTTTTCATG
>JBGTHU010000667.1:0-3168 GCA_041745975.1 Mariniblastus sp. | reverse complement strand
AGGGCCGTCAATTTCTGCAAGCGCTTTGCCAGCGGATCGATGGATTCAAATGTCAGGGAAATTCAATATCGTTTGGATCGAATGATTAACGTTGCCGCCGCAAGACAGTCCTCCAAGCCCCGTAGCGGATCAATCACCCTGCCAGCCAAACGCGTCAGCGGATTAATCGCGCTGCCAGCCAACGGGGCAGCGAATCAATTACCCTACCAACTCGGCATCCATTCGCGACAGCAATTCGTTTGCCCTACGATTCGATTGTTTATTCGCGACAGCGATTCGTTTGCCTCGCGATCTGATTGTCCATTCGCGATAGCGAATCAATGGAATGACCAAGAGGGCAACCCATCGCGACAGCGAGCAAAATGCTCCAACCCAAACTCGATTTGCCAAACGCAGGTTAGGAGTGCGAACGAATAGGATCACGTGGCGGGCGCAAGTGAATTGGCAATCAAAATCCGATCGGCTCGCCCGCTCGCGTGCATCCGCTGGTTCGGAAATTTTTTTATTCGTTAAAGTGGTGGCAAAACTAAATCTGGCTGAACAGACTATTTTCGATCTAATACTGATTTAAGTTTCTGATCTTTAGAAATCGGTAAGACTGCTCGGCTTGGATCACACCCAACACAGGACCCAATGTTAGCTCGATCTAGATGGTAGAGCTTGTTCCTCAAGTTCAAGTCAAAATCTTTCTCATAAATTGGCCTCAGCCAATCAATCGATTCTCTCTGTTCTTGATCCAGAATTGAAGCAAATTCTTCAAAAATCTCTTTTTCTAAATCAACCGCTAATTGGTTTATCCTCTTGGTTAGACGATCCGCTGTTTCCTCCATTTGCCTTCTCTGGTCCTCTCTTACTTGAATGCTTTTGCCAAGTCCACTGTATGCAAGAGTTTTGAACAAGCCATTCCGCAACACAAATAAATACATCGGATAACGTTCCAATGCGACGATTTGGTGTGGTAGCAGAATTTGTTTAATTTGAGTATCAATTCCATCCGTAATTTCTGTCAATTTCCGATCCAATTGTTTGTCAATTTCATCTCGGCTTTGCATGCCTATTAACGAGTTGGCAGCTGCTAAGGCATCGTCCAACGCCGTCTCTGTTATCGCTTTAACCTGTTCTTTTTGATTCAAACTTAGTTCCAAAAAATCTGGAGATGCTTCAAACAATAACAGGCCCAACAATCCAGGGAGAATGGGATAACCCACGCCATCTTCTTCTGAGAAATGAACCTCCAGCATAGACATTTGCCTGTCGATGCTCGCTCTGGGGTATTCGGATTGCACGACCTGACCAACCACATTTGAAATCCCCAAATATAAAAAAGACAGCCAAACAAAATAGCTGCGGATGAGTTGTGAATTTGCTGCCATCTCTTAAATACCTCAAATTTAAATTACATTCCCATCATCCAAGATTCAGACGGGCTTAACCAGTAAAAATTATTACCCTCAAATTTCCAAAGTTCTGGAATAGCTGATGTATAGACTGACTTTCCAGCAATAAAGGTAATCTTTGCTTGAAAAAAAATCGGCTTTTTAAGCGCTGCGTCAGTTGCAAACATATTCTTCAGGGCGGCTATGATTTCGATCTCAACGGAAATCGATTGTGGCAATACTTCCGGATTGACCCCCATGCCCTTGAGCATACTTTGATAACGAGTTGCATTGGCAAATGACAAAGGTTGTAGTTTTTTTAGCCCTCCGTCAATGTTGAGCAGGTCAGCATTGATTGCAGTAGTAAATTTGCAGTTGTTTGCGACGTCCAGCGTAACAAGACAAATTTGAGCATGAGATTTGACGTCAACTTCAATAACCTCCAAATCCTTAGGTGGGTTATTTGAATAGACAGCGAGTTCCTCCAAGCTTTCCCAAATTACTAACGCTTCTTGAATTTTATTTTTGTCAGAGGGCTTGGGAAAATAGGGCAAAGTTGAAAAGGCCGGTACGAGAACCACAATCAATATAAGTCTCAAGTTTCTCATTTTAGTTCCTCCCAGAAAAAATCGTTCAAGAAGACGTGACAATAAACTTTACTCTACTTGCCGAGAATTTTCTGACCCGATAACGCAAGGTTCCCGATTTTACCTCGATAAAGGTATTGTCACATTTTGGAACATCAACCTTGACCCTTTGATGAGCGTCAAAAAGTGTAGTTCCATTTGGGACACCATCCCAAACCGTTTGGTCATAGAAATACCACACTCTGACATCATAAATATAAGGGGAATGGAAAAAGAAATTATTCGTAAGATTTGGCAACCCACCTTGGAACCCCCATTCATCTGGTTCGTCTTGACCCAATGCCCAGAATTTTTCTGACGCGTTTGCGATCAAGCAAGGGCCGACTTCCTCATTACCTCGCCTTAATACAAATTTGTGCGTCCCAGTCATAGGGGAACCTGGGCCTTGATGGGGTGTCGAATTTACGCTTCCTGTGTGGATTTTTAAAGTATCAGGCGGTAAGAATTCAACATCTACCGTGGCTTCTTCTGATTGCCCCAATGAGTCCGTAACAACGCAATAACACCGAACAATCCCCACTTTGGCCGAGCTAGTCGGGGATGGGGAACAAAATTGATAGACGTGCGGTGAATTTCCAGGTGGGGCCGCAGCGGGGGAGATCTCCAGCACCATATCCTCCGGGTCTTGGCTATCTACGACACAAGCCCTACCCCATCCAAAAGAATAGGGTGGTGTTCCTCCTGTCGCAGTCGCCATAACGGTTACAGTATGTCCAACCAAAACCGGATTTGGCGAGGCACTCAGCGATAGCGTTAAGGGTGGCGGGGGATTGCCCGGATCTCCAGGATTTCCGGGATCAATAATAATGGGATCTCCCGGCAACTGCGCGTACCCAATTGATAAAAATGATGGGACGAAAACGACGAACAGCGCTGCCAAACGGAATAGCGAAAACGGCAACTCAAAACATCGAAACCGTGTCATTCTATGCTCCTTGTGAAGTAGAGTGATTTCCGAACGTCACCAATCACGTGGCGGCGGGAGATTGGTCAGGCTTCAAATCGCACGTTTTCCGCCGCTCACGTGCATTGGATTGTTCAAGTAAGCCGCTATTGCGGCGTAGAGTCGAAGTTTAAATTTTTTTAGTCATAGTGGTTCCTTTTCACTTCACATTGAAAAGGAGTAACACGATGCCGTCTTACGA
>JBGTHU010000666.1:0-2004 GCA_041745975.1 Mariniblastus sp. | reverse complement strand
CGCTCGTGAACGGCTATCATTGGGGTTGTCGGCGCTAGTTTCTTGGGTGATTGCCCAAAACATTGGCTCTGCCGTGTTCAGTATTCCCGCGGGTTGGATTGCCGATCGTTGCGGCAATCGGTTAGTTTTGCGAATGATCATGTTGGTGATGGCGCTACCGCCGCTACTCTCGTTGGCTGTTGTGCACTGGCCAGCACTGGGAGCTGTCTGGTTCAACCTTGTTTTCTTTTTGATCGGGCTGACGCCAGTAACGTTTCGAATCCTGTTTAACTATACTCTGGAGGTGGTGGAATCGAGTGAACACCCTCGTTATTTGAGTACGCTCAGCCTTTTTATGGCCGGCCCGGCGATTTTGACCTCAGCGTTGTTTGGGCTGTTGATCGACCGAATTGGATTTGAATTTGTGTTTTTTATTGTGGTGGGTTGTTTAATGCTGGCGTGGCTGCTGACGTTTTCCCTGAGTGAACCGCGCAAGATGATTCCGGAAAGCGGTCATAGCAAAATAAACCAATAAACCACCAATCAAAATACAGCTGAGGATATCCAAAGGAATCCTATCTCCATGATGGTCGTGAGCGTGATGATCATAGCCATCGGTGGCGGTTGAAGCAATTTTGATAGCAACCTCCCCAACGGCGACCGATCTACTTGATTCGGCTGAAGTGCGACAAAAATTTTAAGATAGTTCGCCAAATTCACTTTATTTAATGTGAACCATCAATAATGGCGATGGAGAGGAAGTAAAAAACGCACAAAACGGCTTTAGTTGATATTAATCCACCGCTCTTTGCGGTCAATGCAAGAATGAAACCCGAATTCATCGAGGTTCTGAGGCTACCATTTAAGCGCACATCGGAATAAAATGACGACAGCAACCCAAAATTCTATCTTTGTTCGTTTGGCCCCTTTTATGGCAGCCATTGAAAATCGCATGAAAACCAGTCCTGAAATTATCCAGATCGCCCCTGTCGACACCACGCCCGGTTCGTTAATGCATACTTCGGAGCAATTGAGCGCCGTTGCCCATCAGATTGCCGCCAGTCTGCAAGCGACGCCCCGATCAGGTCAAGTCGCTCCGATTCCGGAAACAGAAAAATTGATCGATCTGGTGCTCCGATTAAAGGCTATTGTATACCCCGGCTTCCGCTCGAACGAGACCTCACCCCACAAAGTTTTGACCGATCTGCATTTACAATTGGCCCATGCCCATAAAATACTCAGCGAGCAGATTGGGATGGCGATCGCCAGACATTGGGAAGCATGCGAGGCGATGGGGGAAATCTCATCGTTGCAGCGAGACGCCGCTGCCGCCCAAATCGAAAAACAGGCGATCGAACTGGCAACGTTGTATCTGCAAAAGTTACCGCAAATCCGCGAAATTTTATTGACCGACGTGCAAGCGGCTTATGATGGTGATCCTGCGTGCCGCAATCGCGACGAAGTGATCCTCTGCTATCCCGGCTTGCAAGCGATTACGGTCCATCGGCTGGCCCACGAATTGCACTTATTGGGTGTCCCCTTCCTGCCCAGGATGATGGCCGAATGGATTCATGGTGAAACGGGAATCGATATCCATCCGGGTGCTCAGATCGGCCATCACTTTTTTATCGATCACGGCACTGGAGTGGTGATCGGTGAAACGTGTGAGATCGGAAACTTTTGTAAAATTTATCAAGGCGTTACACTGGGGGCGTTGAGCTTCCCTCAAGACAACCATGGCAACTTGCTGCGCCAGACAAAACGACATCCGACCCTGGGCGATCGCGTGGTGATTTATGCCAACGCGACTGTATTAGGGGGAGAAACCATCATTGGCAACGATTCGGTGATTGGTTCCAGTGTTTGGCTGACTTCCGGTGTCGATCCTTTCACCACTGTCATTATGGAAAAACCGAAACTACGACTGCGCAGTCAATCCGAGTCCTGATCGAAATTGACTTCGCCGACTGTCGCTCCTCGGCGATTCGACCAAATGACCGTCCGCTGCAAGAACGCCGAGACGAG
>JBGTHU010000665.1:0-3367 GCA_041745975.1 Mariniblastus sp. | reverse complement strand
GGCGACATGAACGGTGACGGACGGCTGGACATCGTAACGGGGAACGCCAACTCCAATTCTTCCTTTCCGAGTCGGCCCTCAAGTACTTGAACCAAGCAAAAACAATTTCCGAACGACTTTCACAACGGCAACCTCAAGAGTCACTACACCTCAAAAAGCTCGGGCAAATTAACATTGATATGGCGCGAGCCAAGGTTCGACAACGTGAAGTAGAAAATGGATATCCATTTCTATTGGAGTCGATCGAACGATTGGAGCAGGCGTTCCAGCTAAAGCCAGTAGACGATGGCATTCATTTCGATCTGATTCGATCTCTAATGGTAGCTGCAGGCTGGAATTTAATCATGAACAATCTTGATTTAGCGGGTCACTACGTTCTCCAAGCCGATTTTGCAACCAACAGCTTTATGGAGAAATTCCCCGAACATAGTGTCGCGTGGCGAATGCGCCAGTTGTGGCATCAGTTCGTTATGATCAAAGCTTACTATTTTAGTACCCCTGAAGATTTTGGCAAAGCGCGAGAATCCTATGAAGGTTTTTTGACACGAAGGTTAGCACTAAAACCGGATTGTTGGCAAGTCCAATCAGAGTTGGCATGGTTGATTTCAGACCCCTCGTTTACTGTTCAACCCGACATCGAAATCGCTTGGAACTTGATTCAAAAGGCGATTCAAAATCCTTCTGCGGGATCGATGCATGGTTCGGTCAGCCTGCTTGCGTTTCGAAATGGTGATTTTTCACGAGCCCTGCTGGAACTCGATGCCCTCGAAAATGAAATTCCTTTTGCTGGAGATAGCAATCCTAGTTTGCATGCATTTCATGAATTTCGCAGATTTTGTGAATTTGAACTGGAACTAATTGATGAACCCGGGTCAATTCAAGACCGGACGCTGGAAGATTGGCAACGAATTGATCTCGTGATGTCGCTTCAATTTATTTCGGCATTCCACTTGGACCGTTCGTTCGAGAAGGAGTGCAGATTTTTAATCGACAATCGATGAATGCGATGTTTTTCAAGACGGCTTTTTTGAACTATGTTTTGAGATATAATGAGGGTGTCAGTTCAAAAAAAATACGCATTCTTAATCTAGAATTAACCTAGAAAATGATGATGGAAAACAAAAATCCCTCGGCCAAGGCATCGCTCGAAACGTTGCAAGCCAAACTTAAGACCGCACAGGCAGTACAGTTTAGTATCATGTGTATTTTTGTGATTATCATCCTGCTATGGGTGGTATTGGGGGTTTGGCAAGACAATTTGGTCTTGTTTATCTCCCAAATTGCGATGTTTGTGGCTATCTCAGGCGCTTTGGTTGCCTCGCAAAGTGGGTTGAGGTCTGAGGTCAAACGGCTTGAAAAAGAGACAAATGAATGAAGCACCCCCTCAAAGTCGGTCGCGAACTTTCATGCTCTCAGTAGTTTCTGGAATTACCAGCAGGTTCAACAGCAGTCAAAATACAAAATAGAATCACCGAAATCACTAATCGATTAGTGGTGTCTTCGATTTTTTCAAGACCAAATTTCCATGAACGATTGCTAAATCGTTATGCCGCTGGACTTTAAGATACGTTCATCCGCTCGATGAGTACTGGAATTGAAATCCGGTAGATGATCAACCCGCAAATTAACAGGGGAATCGTCAAGGCGGCGTAAATCAAGCCCACTGGCAAAAAATCAGTACTGCCCAACAGCAACCAATCGCGAGCGACCAACAGCAACGGACTGGCGGGGTTGACCCAATTTAACAGAGAGCCTGGTAGTTCGGTCCTCGGCACATAAATAATGGGTGTGATGATCATCCAAAACGGAATCACCATCGTCACAAATCGGCCGACATCTTGATAGAGTGAATCGAAAGGCATCAAAACTAACCCCATGCCTGTCCCCAACATGATCAACCACAGGATCACCAGCGGCACCAACATAACGGTGGCATAGAGCGGCACTTCAAAGTACCAAAACGCAGGAATCAACAGCAGCAGACGTATCGCCATATCAAATAAAACTTCACCCAAGCCAACCAACAACAGCGATTCGCGAGGAAAATTGAGTTTACTGATCATGCTACGATTTTTATTCATCAATTCAATCGGCATCTTGAACGCATCGACGAAGCCTTGCCAGAGAATCATACCGGTCAAAATAAAGACAGCGCCGTCAACTTGTGTGTCGCCAATTTCCAGCACTCCTGCTTGCCGCAAAAAGATCCAAATCGCGGTATTGGCAAGGGGTGGAATAAAGGCCCAGAACAAGCCAAGCAGGGTTTGCCGGTACATCCCTTGGAGGTTTCTTAAAAACAATCGCCACGCTAATTCTCGGCCACGATAAAAATCGACCGCGATATTTTTCAACAACTTAAGTGGCTGTCGAACTTCGGACTGAGCGTCGTAGATCGTGATTTCGGGTTTTTCCTCAGCAAGCTTTGCCATGTTTAACTTCATTAAAAAATCAAGCCAAGCCGGCGCGGATTAGATCATGCAAGTGAATCGCACCCTTCAGTCGTTCGGTAAAGTCGACAACCGGCAAAACCGTAATTTGGTGGTCTTCCATCATTTTAAGTGCCACGGCCGCTAAACTATCAGCCCGTATCGAACGGGGATCGTGGGTCATCACTTGCTGTAACGCGCCTTTCTGGAAGGGTCGATCTGTATCAACGGCTTCTTGGAACCAGCGTCTTAAATCCCCATCGGTAAGTATCCCAGCCAATCTACCACTGGAATCAACGATGATCGCTGCGCCCAAACTTTTGGCTGAAATGGTTAAGATCGCTTGCTGTAAACTATCATCTTGGGAGACAATCGGAATTCGATCCCCAACTCGCATTAAATCGGCAACTTTTAACAGTAGCTTACGGCCCAGGTTTCCACCGGGATGAAAAATTGCAAATTGTTCGCTGGTGAACCCGCGAGCCCCCATCAACGTCACTGCCAACGCATCGCAAATGGCCATCTGCAATGTAGTACTACTTGTCGGTGCTTCGGCGATCGAATCGGCTTCTCGGATGACGTGGGCATCGATCACCACTGTACTATGCAGCGCCAAGGGGCTATCGACGTCCCCAGTGATCGCCACAACCGGTACACCCAAGCGAGCCATACTGGGTAGCAGGTTCAAGACCTCCTCGGTCCGTCCACTATTGGATATCGCAATCAATAGATCGCCTGAGGAAACGATCCCCAAATCCCCGTGCAACGCTTCGCTGGGGTGCAGATACAATGCCGGTGCACCCGTGCTGCAGAACGTGGCGGCAGCTTTGCGAGCCACATGACCAGCCTTCCCCAGACCGGTCAAAATCAGTCGACCAGAAACTTGCTGCAACAAATCAATTGCCCGCTCAATTCCCGAGTTCGCTCGTTCCGCCCCCGCT
>JBGTHU010000664.1:0-3205 GCA_041745975.1 Mariniblastus sp. | reverse complement strand
GGGTTGCATTGGGGATTCAACCAACATGCTCAAGCAGCTGAATTTGAAATATTGGGGATGCCCACCAACGGGACTTTGGCCCAACGTGTTTCTGTTCCGTTTCATTGCCTGCATCCCGTACCAGAACATTTGACGCTGGAGCAAGCCGCAGGTTTGCCGCTGGCGGGCGTGACGGCGTATCGAGGCCTTATTACTCGGGGGCAATTGCAATCGAGTGATCGCGTATTGGTCACCGGGATTGGTGGTGGCGTGGCGACGCTGGCCGTGCAGTTCGCCGTGGCCAGCGGTGCGACGGTGGCCGTTACATCATCGTCAGCGGAAAAAATTGAGCGAGCGAAACAGCTGGGAGCAGTGGCGGGGTTCAATTACCAAGACCCCGATTGGCATCGGCAAGTATTATCGTCGCTGGGCGAGATCGATCTGATTTTTGACGGTGCCGGTGGTGTAGGCTATTCCCAATTCTTGGAATTGGCCGCCCCCGCAGCTCGGATTGTCAATTATGGTAGCACCGCCGGATTGCCGGCAAAATTAGATCTGTTTAAAGTGTTTTGGAAGCAGCTGAATCTATTGGGTACGACGATGGGATCAGAAGCGGATTTTGCAGCAATGTTGCAATTCGTCGAACAACATCAAATTGTTCCCGTGATTGATTCCGTCATGCCGATGGAAACGGGGCAACAAGCCTTGCAACGAATGGCGGACAAACAACAGTTTGGCAAGATCGTGTTGGTACCACCGGAAGCGACGACATAGGGGATTGGCATACGTATCTACCAATGAATGAACCCGTCTTGTAAGGCGAGCGGCAGATGTTAACGTACCGTTGTAGGTTGGACATTCAATTCCACCCAAAAAAATGCTGGACGGGTCTGGAGACCCATCCTACAAGACCAATTCCACCCAGAAGAATGCTGGACGGGTCTGGAGACCCGTCCTACGAAAAATCCTGTGAACGATGAATTTTTTCTGCCGATTGCCTCAAATGAATCAAATGTCCATTGACTGAGACTGAGTTTTCAGATGTTATCCCCACCGTTTCCACCGTCCCCGCCGTCGATTTCTTTCGATCAAGGTACCTTGGTTGCCAGCGAGTTTACCCAAATTGGATTGCAGAAAATTTTTCCCGACATCGATTGGGAATTCGATAGACGGATCGATAAATTTCGCTGCAACGCAATCGAGTTCTATAAAATCGAAAACAATTTGCAGCGTCTGGCCGGGCCAGTCGAAATAACCGTCGCTGATTGGCATGAGCTTCGCTGGCCATCGGTTGACTTGCCGACACTGCGTCCGCATCAAACCGTCGCCATGGAATGCTTCCTGCAAGCCGATCGACGAGGCGTAATTGTAATGCCCACCGGCACTGGGAAAACGATCGTTGGCTTGTCGATCGCAGCGCAGCTTCATTGCGGGTGCTTGATCGTGGCGCCGATTCGGGATTTGATGTACCAGTGGCATCGAAAAATCCAGCAACACTTGGGTTACGATGCAGGAATCATTGGAGACAACGTATTCAATTTGAAGCCCGTCTCGGTGACCACTTATGACAGCGCGGCCATCCATATGCAGCGTCTGGGAAACCAGTTTCAGTTAATTATATTTGATGAATGTCACCATCTTCCCGGGCAATTTTACCAGGACGCTGCTTTGATGTCGGCCGCTCCGTGGCGATTGGGATTGACGGCAACGCCTGAGCGACGCGATGGTCGTCACCGGGAGCTGAATCACTTGATCGGACCAACGGTCTATGAATTGCCGATCCAAGCGGCTGCCGGTCAATCTTTGGCTCGATACCAAATTGTGAGGATCCCGGTCACCTTGGACGCGGCGGAGCGAGAACGATACGATCATCTTTCCCAACATATCCAGAATTATGTCTGGCAGCGCAAACACGACCAGCCCGATTTCGATTGGACCACATTGTGCAAGGAAACCAATCTCGATCGGGAGGCTCGCGCTGCCATGAAGGCGTTTCGAGGGAAGCAAGCGATCGAAAATCGAGCCCAAGAAAAACTGCGTACCCTGGAAGACCTATTCGCCCTGCATGTCGGCGAACCGGTGATTGTATTCACTGGTTCCAATGCGATGGCTCGCGATGTTTCCTTGAGGTTCCTAATTCCCTGCCTACTTAGTCATTGCGGCAAAAAGGAACGAACCAAGATTCTTTCCGGATTCGAGCAAGGCATTTATCCTGCGATTGTGGCAAATCAAATCCTCGATGAAGGGGTCGATCTTCCCGACGCCAAGGTTGCCATTGTTATCGGTGGTTCCAGTTCGACTCGGCAAGCCAAACAACGACTCGGTCGCATTCTGCGCCAATCCGCTTTTGGTGAAGCCGTTTTGTATGAGGTCGTGCTGTCCGATACGGCCGAAAATCAAAGATCAAGAACCCGACGACGCAGCGATGCCTACAAACTGAAATGAGAAAAAGATGCTTGCGGGTTACTGGCGGCGAGCCATGCCCAATCTTCACTTACCATGCTGACACAACAAGAAGCATTAGCCGAATATGATTTCAAGGAGGGTTTGGTCCATCCTGATCGCTTGACTCGAATCCGCCAACGTCACTACTTGCCGTTGGCGGAAAAACTGCTAAAGCTCTACCGCGAAAGCATCGGTTGCACTCGACGAAGTATCCATCAACGCGCGATGGAGTTGTTGGATACGATCGAGGACTGTCCCCAACGACGTTCCTTAGGGTTGATCAAATTGTTGGATGACGTGAGTCACTACACGACCGATCGAGGTCGGAAAGCGGCTAAATTGCGTCAACAAGTTTTTCGCATCGCCGCGCCTCAACATCCTTTGCTCCATCACGTTCGTTCGTTTGTCGGGTCGGAAGAGAAAACTGTCAAGCTACAGATTGCTTCATCGTTAAAGCGGAGTTGGAGCCAGATTGAACGGGAATTGTTTGCAGACATTATCGACTTTCATCCCTTGAAAGCGTTTGATGGATATCCGGATGCCGCTGCTTTGCTGGCGCGTTATAACGTCGCACAAGTCCAAGCTAGCCTTTATCGAGCAATCCAAATGACGATTTGGGCCAAGTCGGATTTGAAAACTATCGCCCGCCTGATCAAGCTGTCCCAATTGATGCATACCATCGAAAGGAAGCCCGACGGCCAATACCAATTCACCATCGATGGCCCGACCAGTCTGCTGCGGCAGACCCGTCGCTATGGCGTGTCGCTGGCTAAAATGATCC
>JBGTHU010000663.1:0-2204 GCA_041745975.1 Mariniblastus sp. | reverse complement strand
TGATCAATCCAAATGTTCGTTCTGCGGCTCGAAAATCGGGCAAATGCAAGCCGGTATCCGCGTTGATGACTCCCACTAAAGTCACATTGGGAAAGTCCAACCCTTTGGCAATCATCTGAGTGCCCAACAAAATTTTGGTTTCCCCTTCCCGAAATTTCTGCAACGCTTTTTCATGACTATCGGGCCGCTGCATGGTGTCAGTGTCCATTCTCATGATCGAAACATCGGGGAACATAGCGGACACATGAGCTTCTAGCTTTTGCGTTCCCAGCCCCGAAAAACGAATCGCCGAGTTACCACATTCCGAACATTTATCGGGTTGAGGAATCTGATAGTCACAATAATGGCAAACCGCTTTCTGACCACTGGTATGATGAGTCAGTGGGATCGAGCAATCAGGGCAATACTCGACGTTTCCGCAAGCCGGACATTGAATGCGAGTGGAAAAACCACGGCGGTTGAGCAACAAAATCACTTGCCCTCCCTCCTTCAAAGCCGCCAAGATCTCTTGCCGTAGTTTCTGAGAGATTGGCCCCAGCCGCTTTCCGCCCGCAAAATCGACTCTCAAATCAATTGCCGCCACGTCAGGCAGTGGTAAATCCAACACCCTTTTGGAAAGCGTTAACTTGGTGAATTGACCCTCAACTGCCCGTTGCCAAGTCTCCAATGAAGGGGTCGCTGAACCGAGTATGAGTGGGATCCGCTCCTGCTGGGATCGCCAACAAGCCACATCTCTAGCGTGATAGCGAGGGGCCTTATCTTGCTTGAACGATCCATCGTGCTCTTCGTCCAACACAATCAAGCCAAGCCGCGGAACCGGCGCAAAAATTGCACTGCGAGCCCCGATGATGACTTGAACATTCCCCGAAGCAATCTGCCGCCAATGCCATGCCCGCTGGGCTGCCGTCAAGTGAGAATGTAGAACCGCAACGCGATCAAATCGAGCCCGAAATCGTTGCCGAGTTTGAGGCGTTAAACTGATCTCCGGCACTAACACAATCGCCTGCCGTCCATACTCCACCACTTTCTGAATCGCTTGGATGTAAACTTCGGTCTTGCCACTGCCAGTCACTCCATGCATTAAGAACGTCTCGTGTTGTCTCGATTCAATACAGCGATTGATCGCAACCAACGCCGCCTGTTGCTGTGGATTCATCGATAAATTCGCTTCGCGGTGTTCCGCCGCTACGGCATGACTCCGCTGCTGAATGCGACGAGTTCGACTGACAATCAATCCTTTTCGACGCAGCGTGGAAATCGGTGCAACCGAACAACCGACCGTTTCCGCCAGTTCACCAATCGTCCAGTCCTGATCAGTGAGTGCCAACGTCCGCAAAATTTGCAACTGAAGCGATGACAGCTTGATTCCCTCGATTTGATCGGGAACAGCTTCCGCCATCAATTCCTGCCGAGAAATCGATTCGGCCAAATACAGAAACTGAAACTCGCGAGTTCCCGCATCGGATCGCACTCCGGGCGGAATGATCGTCTCCAATACCGTTCCCAAGGGACAGCAATAATGCTCGCTAATTTTTTGAGATAGCACTATTAAATCGGGAGTTAGCAACGGCCTGGCGTCTAACACGCGGCCAACCGGCTTTAATCGACTGCGATTTACCCCAGCTGCCAAGGGATGCAACGCCGAAATGACGTCCAAACAATAACCCTGAATCGTTCGATTCCCCCTCCCTAAAGGTACCTCGACTCGTTTACCCGGAACCAACTGCGATTCCAATTCGGCAGGAATCGAATAGTCGTAAGGACCATAAGGCGCCTCGCCAAAAACAACCCTCGCAACGATCCAATCATCCTGGTCGTCCAGTTGCCAAGGCTCCGGCTCTGTATCAAAAAGTGTAGGTTGGTCATTTTCCGTCATATAAAATTTCGTCCCTGTCAGGAAGACGTCGTCACACTTTATTATAAGCATTGATGGGAACCAAGTGCAATTGCCGACATCGTGCAACCGGCCACTGAATGAAATGACGGGCGGAGGAGGCTCCTGCAGTAACAAATTACCGCTTACAGGTTCCAAGGGAGGTTGAGGCTGGGCCGCCACCTGGCATGTGAAACCACCTTTGTTGTGCTGGCCTTCCAATTTCTTGAACATACCAAACTCAGTGTGGTGCGGCTGCTGCCGGCTTAGAAGGAGCGATTTTGGAGCCGTCGCCGCCTAATAGAGCACAAGGAAAAGTGCCACCCATCTC
>JBGTHU010000662.1:0-6300 GCA_041745975.1 Mariniblastus sp. | reverse complement strand
GGCAGCGATTTGACTACGCCAACCCTCGAGATCTTCTTCCAACTCAAGCCGATCAAATGGCTCAACTTTGGATAGAGATGTCCGAAACGGAACGGCAACCTCACAAGATTCACACAATTTTGGATGAAGCGGCAGACTTGGCTGCCGTCGCCCAAAACATCGCACGCGTTCGAGCAATCCATTTGGAACTGGAGCAGTTCAACGGCGATCGATCGATCGAAAGGGAATTGAAACGATGGATAAACATGGTTCCCAATCTGTCAGAGTTGGATTTAAAAAATACTTTAGAGCTGAAAATTGCACACCAACGAATGTTGAACAGCCTGGAAAAAGACGGCAGAATTGAGTTCCAACCTCAAGTCAAGCTGGTCAAGCTGGTCAAGCTGTTTACCGAGGGCGTGGAGAGACTATCTCGCACCCATCAGCTGTATGGGTTCGCTCGTGAAAGCGGACGATTAAGATAAACTACTTGTTTATTTACATTTTTGCGGCTATCAGTATAAACACCTTGTCGCGCCGTGGTCCGCGATCCACTGAATTGGGCGAGTTGGCACGACATCGCGAAAGTGCGAGATGGCTCAAGTGGGCTCATTCGCACACCTGGTATCGATAGAACTCAAGCAGTCATATTCCGGTGGTCAGCGGGGAAAAGTTAATCGGCATGGTAAGCTGGAATGATTTCATGCGAATCTCGTTCGTTGAATTCGGAAATCAAGATGGGCGAGGACTCGATGCGGTGCTGGACCATACTTACAAGATTCACGATGTAATGACCTCTAATCCCGAATCAATAGCTTCCAGTGAAACCATCCGTGAAGCTGCCAGAATTCTTGGGTCGCAAAAATTTCATGCCCTTCCCGTCGTGGAGGACGAAAAATTGGTTGGCCTGATAACGTCAACCGACCTAATCAATTTTCTGGCTGAACTTTAATCTCTAAGTGAGTCACTCTTGGAGGTAACTCGATTCCGATCGGCCCCTTGCGAGTATTCTCGGCTCCTTAAACATCAATCATCCATTTCAATCGGCAGCGATCTTGTCTGAGCTTATCTGATCTTGTCTTGACGGAGTTGCGGAAAACTGATATTCGAATGAGGTTTACTGGCGTCCAAAATCACTTCCCTCCAGTCTTTGTGTGAGATAATTAACATAATGAGCCGGTTCAATGAAATTCAACGACTGCTTTGCTCAACCGATAGGGGTGTCGCGCGGTTGTTGTGCTTGATAGTTCACATGTTGATCCCATCGTTGATCCCAACGTTGATCCTAACGTTGGCCTTTGCGGGCTGTGGCTCGGTCGGATTGTCTCGCAACGAAGGTGGATCAAATTTGCCGCAAGGACGGCTGGCAGTTGATTCGGTCGCACTGGAAGTGGGCGTGTTGCAATTGGACGACTCCCAAGTCAGCCAATTCGAAGAGTATTGGATGACCTTAGATCAACAAAAGCTACCACTATCTCAGAGAAAGTTGCTCGATCGCAACGGACTGCGTGTTGGTTTAATGCCTTCCCAGCCACCCGCCATCTTCAATCAGTTGTGCGAGCCACGGCCGGTCGAGTTGGAAGTTTTGAATCAAGTCGAACAACAAATGGCGGCCCAAGGGCGGTTGGACCCTCAGTCGCGTTTGGTAGAACATCAGCGAATTGTGCGGCGGGCAAACGATGCCTACCGCATCGAAACTTCCGAAATCTTTCCCGAATACCAGTGGAGCGTAATGACCGATCGGGATACGATTAATGGCGCCGACACACATGTGCAAGGTGCATTCGAAGTTTTAGTCTTTCCCCAAGGCGACACTTCAGTCCGATTGCGATTGACGCCCAGAATCAATCAAGGAGAGGTTCAAAACATGATTGATGCCGATGCCGGAGGGTTTGCTTTTGACCGGAAACAGCTGGGCCAACGAATCAATCAATTAACATTCGAAGTGGTGCTGCGGCCTGGCGAAACCGTATTGATCGCTCCCACTTCTGACCTGCAAGACTTGGGAAAATTGTTGTTCGGGGTGGCTGAATCAGCACCTGAAGATTCCGGCCAAACACCTTCTCATTTGACTCATCGTGTTTTAATGATCCGCTTGCTGCAGTCCCAATGGGATGATCTATTCGACAATCGAAAATCACAAACTCCGTTGACTTCGGTTTACTAAGGTGAGCGACAGATTAGCATCTACCAACCCCCCGGAGTGTTATCTCTTTCCTTTTGATCAAAGGCCCAGTACATCCATCATGGTGTAGAGACCGGGCGGTTGTTGGCTGGCGAATTTAGCTGCTGCGATGGCTCCCAGGGCGTAACAGTCTCGATTGCTGGCTGAGACTTTAATCTCCAGTGTCTCGCCCAGCAATCCAAACTGGATGGTATGTTCACCGGGATGATCGCCGCTGCGGACGGCATGGTAGCCGATCTCGCCAGCAGGTCGTTGACCGACCATACCCTCTCGTCCATGTCGGTGTTGGGGTTGTCCCATTTGTTGGGCAACGATTTCGCCGAATTTCAGTGCCGTGCCGCTGGGCGAGTCCGCTTTGAAGCGATGGTGACGCTCGATAATTTCTACATCGACCTGGCCGTCATGTCGAGCAAACGTGGCACTGGCCAGTTCCACTAACTTCATCCCCAGATTCACCGCTAGGCTCATATTGGGAGACCACACAATAGAAATCGTAGCTGCCGCTGCCTGCAGTGCTTGCATCGTGTCTGGCTCCAGCCCGGTGGTGGCCATAACCAGGGGTACATTTTCAGCCAAGCAATACTCGACGGCCACCTGGGCACCGGCGGGATTGGAAAAATCGATCATCGAATCTGGTTTTTCAGGGAGGCGGGCGGCAGTCGTCAAAGGGATACCGATCTCGCCTAGCCCCGCCACCAATCCGACGTCGCTTCCCAACAGCGGACTACCCTCCCACTCGGCCGCTCCGACCAGTGTGGCCTCGGGATCGACGTGGATCAAGTGAATCAATCGCTGGCCGACTCGTCCGGAAGCGCCATTTATCGCGATGCGATGTTTTGGTTTCATGGTAATCTTTTAAACTTTCTATGGTCTGCGACTGAAGAGTCGATTTTTTTATTGATGCTGATCTATTCAAACTTTTAATCTCAATCCACAATGCTGGAAGTCGATTATTGTTCACGCCTAACAAAATTTTGTCAATCAACGGAGTCTCTCCAATGACGATCCTGCTTCAAATAGATTCCTTCACTGACACACCCTATCGGGGCAATCCGGCTGCGGTATGTTTGTTAGATCGTCCGCCATCAGAGCGGTGGATGCAAACCATAGCAGCCGAGATGAATTTGTCGGAAACGGCATTTTTAGTGCCGCAGGGTGAACAGCGGTATCAGTTGCGTTGGTTCACTCCCACCGTGGAGGTCGACTTGTGCGGCCACGCGACGTTGGCCGCCGCTCATTTCTTGCGTGAGCAATTGGGGATTTCCAAGCCGGTTGAGTTCGACACGGCCAGCGGTCGATTGACTGCGACGTTTGATGGCCAGTGGATCGAATTGGATTTTCCTGTCTTGCCGGTGAAGCCGGCCCCACCCAATGCCGATATCATCAACGGATTGAAAGTGGAACCCATTTTCTTTGGTGTCAGCAAACATGATTCACTGGTCGAAGTCAAAAGTGAATCGATGGTACGTCAGTGTCAACCCGATTTGAACCTTATTCGTCGTTCGGGCACGCGGGGGGTGATCATTACCGCAGTCTCTCAAACGGGAGACTACGATTTTGTGTCTCGATTCTTTGTGCCGGGGGCCGGAATCGATGAAGATCCGGTTACCGGATCGGCCCATTGTGTTTTGATTCCTTATTGGGAAAACAAATTGGGGCGGGCAAAGTTAACCGGATACCAAGCTTCAGCTCGAGGGGGTGTTGTGCGTGGCGAGCGAATTGAAGACCGAATCAAGCTGCGTGGCCAAGCTGTCACCGTGATCGAATGTCGCCTGCGGCATCCTGTCGAGTGGCAAAATCCTTAATCGTTCGCGGCCAGACAAGCGGGCTGTTGGCTTAGTGACGGCTTCCGCTACGATAAAATCAATAATTCGGTTGTCTCGCTTGTCTCGGTTGTTTCGGTTGAGTGAAGGATTTATCACTAAACCCGTTCGGCCCACGCCCTCTGCTCGGCGGGAGCCTCGGCAGCCCCAAATCTTCCGCAATTTTTGTCTGGCAACAACTATCCGTGACCGGTTACAAAAAAAGCCACTTCGGTGACAGCCCTGACTTGGGCTCTCTCCGTAGCGGCTCTCTGCCGAGATCGTTAAATGATTCTCGTGTTGCTTGTTTCGCTGCTCGGAACTCGCTGCAACGAAAAAGTGCAATCAACCTCAGATTTCTATTTGTTCGATAGTTGATCAGAATTCTGCGCCAATCGAACTTTTTTGGCTTGAGCTAAAAACGCTTCGACTTTCTCCACCGATTGGAAACCCGCCACATAGCGTCGCACCCATTGGTTACCTTGTTTCTCAAACATGATCAATTGAGGCACGCCTCGATTACCGATCAGTTCTTTACCAACTTTTTCGTCGGCATCCAAGTCAAGAGTTGAGAAATGAAAATCTTTGAATGCGTTTTTTTCATTCAAGACAGGCAGAGTTGTCTTTTTCATGGCTTGACAAGGTGGACACCAGTCGGCAGTAACCAACACCAACAAAGGTTTGTCGCCGACTTGGGCGTTTTTGTAAGCTGTTTTGTAATCGATAGTCTCTTGAGCCAATGTGAAACTGGATGCCAGTCCCACCATGGTCGCAACTACCGCAATCGAAAAATACTTCATGTTCATTCCCTCCTGTTTGGAACCGTATTGGTGAAGCGATCTCTAATCCCCACCGAATGAGTCGGTGAACCGCCAAAGGATTTGATACGGAGCGAAATCGCTGCCGCCGAGATGAGCTTCACAACTCCAGGACCAGTGACGCATCCATTAGGTCACAATGTCGCTGGAACACCAGTGATATCGGTTTTCTGCTATCACTCCATTTCGGCAAATATCAACGGGTAACCGAATTCTTCGAAAAGGGGATACCTGTCGAAACAGGTAGTTAAGATGTGACGCTTGGGTTGTCCCTTAGGGCGATGCGAACAAGCTGATATCGAGCGCAAAATCGGCACACTGACCGGCTGGCAGTATGATTAAGCGATTTGCTTGCTCTTCGCTGCAGCGCGGGTTGGGGAAGTTCGTACCTGGTTCCAAACCGACCACGTAACCATCATCCAAACCGGTGGTATTTTTCCAAAACGTGAAATAGGGAAGCGTTGAGGTTTGGTATTTCACTTCGGCAGACAAGGTGCTGTTCGCATTGACTAATCGGGCGACAGCCCACCCTGCATCATCGGATGGCAGCGTGAGAAAATAAACTTGCTCGCTGAAGTCAGGATTGGGGGCTTGGCATTTGTGCCATCCATCGATCCCAATGGCAGCCCGTTCATCGCGAGGCTCGATCGATTTTTCGTCAACCACCAGGCGAGAGCCGGACTCCAACAACGGCGGACCAAAATTGCAATGATACAGCATTTGCACTGAGGCTAAGCGGTTGGATTGATTGATCACGCGATCACGAATTTGGATCTTCGGAGCTTGGTTGGTCGCGGGTGCATTAATCGGATTTCCTTGCAGTTGAAGATTCGTCTCCAGACAAAGTCGATGAAATAGAAATCTTGCTTCGATGACTTGCCCGGTAACGCCGATCGTACGCGTCGCTTGATCGATAACAACTTCGATGTTTTGGGCGGGCAGGTTGGCGATTCGACCGTGCAGCGGCCATTTCAGCCGGCCAGCGGAATCGTGCTCAGGTGCCCCGTTGTTCGATAGCCCACACCGCACTACCATTTCATCAAAACCTTCCAACCAGCCCAATCCGCTCGGCTCGCCCAGCGGAACCCACTGAGGGTGCACCGGCCCCTGCACAGGAGAATCCCAGCCGAAACGAATCCCGTGGCAAGTCGCCTGTCGAATGCCCAAGCCACGTTGGGGAATCAAATCTACCGACGTTTGATCGCAGAACAAGCGGATGACTTGGACGCCAGCCGATCGGCCCTCGCAATATTGGAACAATTCAAATCCCAGACTGGGTTCCCCGTAACGAACGACCGACGGCGCCGACAGTGCTACTTCGTTATCGTCGACCGAAGGCAACATAGGGAAAGGGAGTTGGGCTATCGAAAATTTTTGTTGAGGCATCGGGGCAGTCTAGTTGTAAGAAGTTTTGTTTATTGGTTAAAATCAAGCTGAACGTTCGCGGGTCGGGATGGAGGACGGGGCTCCCGCCGAGACAATATCCATTCGGAGAGTTTCAATCTCCAAGAATTGT
>JBGTHU010000661.1:0-1963 GCA_041745975.1 Mariniblastus sp. | reverse complement strand
CCACCGGACAGGCCGGTGAAGCGTTCGAAACCGATGGAAAATTGACAATCCGCCAGAATAACGTGCCACCTGCCATGGTTCCCCAAACGCTTCTCCAATCCAACCCATTTCGAAATCGATAAGCAAAACAGATATTGCGAGCATGGAGAGATTCAGTCTCTGCATGCTCCCTTCTGCTACAGCCAAAAAATTCACAGTTTAATACAAAGTTCAATTCACAGTTCAAAATTCTGGAGATTAAAGATGACTAAGCAATTTTTACTCACGGCGTTAATGGCCCTGCTACTGACCATGACCGCAGTACCAGCGACCAAGCTGACGGCACAGTGTTCGGGATACGGCCAACCGACTTACGGCCAACCGGTTTATCAACCCCCTCAATATCAACCAACCGTAAGGATCGTGCAGCCTCGTTCCAATCCATCGACTGTCAGTGCACCGTCGGCTCCAATCAGCGATGCGATGCGTCAAGCCAAAAACAAGACGGACGTGGCTCGTGCCTTTTTCCGCACGGCCCAGTACAGCGACGCTCAGCGGCATTTGGACACGGTAGTGCTGCTCGCTCCGAATAACACCAACGCGTTTCAGTTTCGATCATTGGTTCTGTTCGCTCAAGGTAAATACTCCGATTCAGCGGCCGATGCTTACGATTCACTGGGGCTGGGAAATACTTGGACCGTGGAGGTACTGGATTCGATTTATCCGGTCGCGGCTCATTACCACCAACATTTGGCCAACCTAAAACGGGAAGCTGAAACCAATCCGTCGATGCCAATCCATTTTCTGCTGGCCTATCACTATCTGATGTTAAACGATCTGGCGAATGGGAAATTGGAACTAGATAAAGTTCTGGTATTGCAACCAGAAGAGCCACTGACCAAAAAATTATTGGCCGCCGTAACCGCCAAAATGAATCCAGTCGACGCATCCTTTTCAGCTGAAATCGTGAAATCCGCCGTGGGTAACGAGTGAACGATCAATCAATCGGGGGCTTCGAAAAATGACCGATTGGGGCGATTGATTCCACATGATCGTTAAGATTTCCAAATCCAGTGTCGTGGGGTTGGGATCAGCCGGACGGGACATAAATTTTCGTTCAAACTTTTTTTGTTGCAAATCGCTTTTCTGAACACTCAATTCCGTTCAAGGGTCGAAAGGGAGATCGAGACTCCCACCCATCGGATTGAACACGATCAAGAGAATATTCTTGTTTTTTCGCAACACTTCAGCCGTTTGAAGCGAAAAGTCGTTTAACGGGGAGCCAACACGAATTTTGCTGAGGAAAAAGCTCCGTGTTTTGCGAACTTTTTCCGTAAAATTCGCAGAGACCGATCTGCTTTTTTCGGCTGAATAGTTACAGATTTTCCGAGCTTTTTCGCAGATAAACGGCAAATACTTGCGTTTTTTGAGGATTGCCAAACAAATTTTCGGAAAATTTCGCGATTTTGCGGCCTATTCAAGCACTGTTTGGATTCTTATTTCTTAGAGCGGCGATCTGGGGCGGGTAATCACGGCTCGGAGATCCGTGCGACGATCTCAAAAATGCGATTCATAAGGACCCAAAAATGTTTTCCACCCGCATCATCCCAATCATTTTGATCGGGCTCTCCTTGCTAATTGCCCCCCCAGCAAGAACAGTCTATGGCCAGTCCTGGCTTGATCCATTTAACGGCTCGTGGTCAGATTCGAATCAATGGTCTGGCAATCAAGTGCCAAATTCTGCCGCAGCAGACGCCACGATTAATGTAAGCGGCAGTCCCTATCTGGTCACCGGCGATATTGACATCGAACTCAATTCGCTGCTACTGGAAAGCGGCGATGCGGAACTGCGGTTGACTGGTCGGGACTGGACGGTTCATAACGGCATCAGCATTTCAACTGGAGAGTTGAACCTCCGTGGAACAACGAACTTGAACGCAGCCGTTTCCAATTCGGGAACGATCACGGTGCTGGGTGCCAGTGG
>JBGTHU010000660.1:0-5706 GCA_041745975.1 Mariniblastus sp. | reverse complement strand
TCGAAACAGATCACCGATTTCGAAGGGACGGATACGTTTCCGATGTGGCATGGCGATGTGGTCTATTACTTGTCCGATGCGGGCCCGGAACATCGCTTGAATATTTGGATGTACCACACGAAAACAGAAGAGCGGAAACAGGTCACTCACTTTAGCGAAAATGATTGTCGTTGGCCGTCGGTGGGGCCGGGGCCTGATGGGCAAGGCGAAATCATTTTGCAGAACGGCAGCCATCTCTTTTTGGTCGACTTAAAAACGGAAGAACCGCGACAGGTTTCTCTATCGATCCCGGGCGATCGTCCGAAACTACGTCCTCAACCGATCGATGTTTCGGGATCGATTTCATCTGTTTCGATGTCACCTAATGCCAAACGGATTGCCGTGGAAGCGAGGGGAGATATCTGGACGTTACCAGCCAGCGAGGGAAGCCCGCGGAATCTTACACGATCCAGTAGTGCTGCCGAGCGCGATCCCGGCTGGAGTCCCGACGGTCGCTGGATCGCCTATTTTTCCGATGCCAGTGGAGAATATGAGTTGTACATTACCTCCTCGGATGGTAGCGGCGAACCTAAACAATTGACCCAACAAGGGGATGCCTATCGCTATTCACCAAGCTGGTCACCCGATTCCAAGCGTCTGGTCTTTACCGACAAAGCAGGCCGCTTGTTCCTGTTCAACTTCGATGGTGAGGAAGTGAAGCAAATCGATCACAACCCCACGGGAAGTCCGCTGAGTGTGAACTGGTCCCAGGATGGCCACTGGTTGACTTACAGCCGCGCTGAGAACAATCGAGCGGCTCGACAAGCGATTTGGGTTTATCATGTCGAAAATGGGACGCGGCAAAAGCTGACTTCCGGTTTCTTTAACGATACCAGTCCGTGCTTTGATCGCCAGGGTGAATTTTTGTATTTTGCTAGTTCCCGATCATTCACTTCGCCCAAATACGAGGACATTGGCACCACGTTTATCTACTCGGATACGCAAGTCCTAATGGCGTTACCCCTTCGCAGCGATGTGAAAAATCCATTGTTGCCAGCCAGCGATGAAGAGACTTGGGCTGCCGGCAAAAAAGAAGGAAGTGAAACAACGGATACGAAAGGAGCCGATAAAGAAGGGATTAAAGGTGCCGAATCGAACAACACATCGGATGGCAAATCGAACGACAAATCGAATGGCAAATCGGATGGGGACAAGAAGGCCAAGCAAGAGAAACAAGCCAAGCCATTCACTATTGATTTCGCCGACAGTGAATCCCGAGCCTATCAATTGCCTGTGTCGGCCGGGCGATTCGGGAATTTGCACGTTACCGCCAAGGGACTCTTGGTTTATTCACGCAGTGGTTCCCGCGGTGCGAATGCCGAAGATGGCGGTATCAAGATTTTCGATCCTAGCAAGAAAGAAGCGAAAGAAGAGCAGGTTGTCGACGGGCGAGGAAGTTTTCAACTCTCTCCTGATGGAAACAAAATGCTGATCCGCCGCGGCGGCAAAGACCTTTTTATCGTGGATGCAGCAGCGAACCAAAAGCTAGAAAAGAAAGCGGTCACCGAAGGAATGTTGACCACGATCCAACCCGAACAAGAATGGAAACAAATTTATTGGGAATCGTGGCGTGTCCAACGTGACTTCTTTTATGACCCTCAAATGCATGGTGTCGATTGGAAAGCGGTCGGTGATCATTATGCAAAAATGCTCGATCAATGTGTCACGCGACGAGACGTCAGCTACTTGATTCGGGAGATGATTTCTGAATTAAATGTGGGGCATGCCTATTATCGCGAAGGAAGTGTCGAAGTGCCACCGGCGGTGAGGGTCGGTCTGCCGGGTTGCCGTTTGGCGGCGGTCGAGGGAGGCTTCCGCATCGAGGAGATTTATCAGGGAGCGGCCTGGGATGTGGATGCTCGCAATCCATTGATCGCTGCCGGAGTGAAAGCTGGACAATTTTTGTTGGCCGTCAATGGAATGCGATTGTCAGCGGATGAGAATCCGTACCAACACTTTATTGGAAAATCCGGCTTGGTAGTGACGCTGGGAATTGGCGACAACCCCCATGATCATGATGCGGCTCAAACCGTTTCGATTCGCCTCTTGGCCAGCGACGAGGAGTTGCGATTCCGACACTGGATCGAACGGAATCGGCGCTATGTGGAACAGCAATCCGACGGCAAAATTGGTTATATCTACGTGGTCAATACGGGCGTACCCGGCCAAAACGATCTGGTACGGATGCTGTATGGACAATTAGAAAAAGAAGCCTTGATTATCGATGACCGTTGGAATGGTGGAGGACAAATTCCGACTCGGTTTATTGAATTGCTAAATCGCCCGGCCACCAACGCTTGGGCTCGCCGCGATGGTCAAGATTGGATTTGGCCCCCCGATAGCCACCAAGGACCGAAGTGTATGTTGATCAACGGGATGGCGGGTTCCGGTGGTGACATGTTCCCGGCCTTGTTCAAGCAGACTGAACTGGGGCCACTGATCGGGCTGCGAACCTGGGGAGGCTTGGTCGGTATCTCGGGTGGGCCTACCAACGTGGATGGCTCCAGCGTCACGCCGCCAACCTTTGCCTATTATCGAATGGACGGCAGTTGGGGAATTGAAGGTCATGGCGTCGACCCAGACATCAAAGTCATCGATGACCCCTCCAAAATGCGAAATGGGGGCGACCCCCAACTCGATGCCGCGATCGCAGAAATGCTGAAAGCAATCGAAGAAAGTCCGTTTGTGCCGCCGCAAAGACCCGCCTATCCCGATCGCAGCGGATTCGGGATCGCCCCCGGCGACCGCTAAAGTGCGCTTTGATTTTATGTAACGGTTCACCGTTGGGAAGGGAGATTTAGGCTCCTGCCGAAACAATAGCTACTCGACGCGTGGCATTGAGAGCAGTACCCCCTTTGGAGTTTCTCCTACAACGGAGATTCCTTGTCTATTGCGTATTCATTCCCTCTGGCTGGGGCCCAAACTGGGTTCCAGCCATTTTTTTTGAAAAAAATCGAAAAATAATGTGTTGTTGACCAAAGGTGTCCCAAGGGCTCCCCATCATTGAGGAATCAAAGCCAACGTTCGTTGCGTTGATTTGTTCTGTCGCTGTTTTCATTCGCAGATCCTCACAGGAGTCCCCAATGATTAAACCCATCGATTCGTTTGACAATCATTTTTCAACCAATTCTTCAGCCGGTTCTTCGGTCAATTCAACGGTCAGTTCCTATGTTCGTGCTACTCAGTTGACCGCAGCCAAACCTCGCTGCGGCCTGCAAAGCATTGGCGACTTGATCCCCCGTTTGATTCGCCAGTATGAGATTCAAGCCGAGATGAATGAAGAGAGTGGGCGAGTCAAACCAAAGCGCCGTGCGGCACACCGGACTGAGCGAACTAAGTCGAGGATTTCGGCGACAACGAGCCGACTGAATTCCAAATCGGCGGCCAATTCTTCGGGAGTGAACACTAGAATTGACTCGACGAAAAAACAGGCTACTTTTGCCTGGTACGATTGAGCTCCCGTTCCGATTGGGCGCACGTCACTATCCTTAAAGCGATAGAGAAGTCCGAGTGATAACGGCTCGACTGTGCTAGCAAAAAAAGGGGACGTAAAAAGATCGTGCCAAAAATTAGCCGCGTTAAATGACTGCTAGCGTCCAAATGCCATCAAGCCGGATTTTTTTTCAAAATCGATCTTGACCCATTTTTCTGGATCGAGATAACGGTTAGTTATCAACAAAAGAATTGTTTTCATTTCAAGAGTTAATTGTTCTCCCAAGGAGTCATCCCATGTTAGTACTTTCACGACGACCATCCGAGCAAATCGTAATTCCTGATCTGGGGATTACCCTTAAAATCATCGCAATTCGAGGAAACACGGTACGGCTGGGGATCGATGCGCCGTCCCATGTATCGATCCTTCGCGGTGAATTGATCGCCGCAAATCCCGACGGAAGCGATACCAGCCAGACGCAGGAAACTGCGGCTTCACCGCAAGCGGGCCAGTCAGAGCACGGCGTAGGCCAGCACGCCCCTGCGCAGCCGAAATCCAATGGGCGGTCAAAGAAGAAAGTCTATGGAAAAATTGGCAAAAATAGTGGTCTGCGGAAGTATGTGCGATCCAACCCAACCGAAGAGTTGTGTGCGACTTCGGAGATGACATCAGAAACGACAGCCGATGGTGGCGACGTGGCCGTGGAAGATCCTCCGCATCAAGTCGGTGAGGAACCTGCCCTTTATCGATTATCGTTTTGATATTTTGATAGGATTGGCCTGACAACCGAGCTCCTTCCCTCCGAGCTCCTTCCCTCCGAGCCGGTTGATTCCCCCGAATATGAACAATTGTCTCCCATTGTTCATATTCGGGGAACAAGTTGTGAACAATCGTTTTACAAAGAAGAAAAACCGTATCCAATTGCTGCAAGTCCTCTTGCCCTTTTAGCTTAAAACCGCAAAATGAAAGCGATCGGCCTCGTCCGTTCGTCTTCAGGCAAAATTAGGGAACAAAGAGCATTTGGATGGATAAATTATTTCAAATCGGTTGGAAGCGGCTGGTCCGCTACTTCATGCAGGGGTTATTGGCGATTTTGCCTCTGGCGTTGACGATCGCCATCGTTTCTTGGTTTTTTAATTTCTTGCGAGGAATTTTTGGGCCCAATGAGCCGATTGGAAAAAAGCTTTCGCAAATCGGCGTGAGACTTTTTGAAGAGACCAAGCTCGATGATAGTGGGGTCGTTGCCGGGACAATTTTGGGATACTTGATCGGCATCGGATCGGTCTTGGTCTTTATCTTCTTGCTGGGCGTTTTTCTTGAATTGGGAGCGAAGCGATTCATCCAAAACCTGACGGATCGATTGGTTCGCCGCATTCCGATCATTGGTAGTCTGTACGGAAGTATGAAGCAATTGGTTGGTTTGTTCGACCAACCGGAAGAAGCTGAAATCAAGGCTATGAGCGTTGTTTTCTGTCATTTTGCCGAAGGAGGTGGCACGGGCGCTTTGGCGCTAATGCCTTCGCCGGAGAAAATCTTAATCGAAGAGGTCGAATACAGCGTCGTCATGATTCCAACGGCTCCCGTTCCCTTTGGCGGCGGTTTAATTTTTGTTCCGGCCCAACAGGTCAAAAAAGTCGATATGAGCGTCGACAATTTTATCAGTATCTACGTCTCGATGGGAGTAACCACTCCGGAATTCATGAGACAGATTGCGGAGAAATCGAAGCAAAGGTTAGCCGAAGAGCAAAATCAGCTGGAACGGAAATAGCAGTTGCCAGTCAAAAATCGGGAAGTGTGGGCAGGCTTGAACGATCCGGAACTGCCGATTGGGGTTCCAAGATCGGTTCGAAAGGTAAATTGGGATCGCCTGGCCTCCCATTCCGATTGGGTTGCTGTTCCAAAGGGGTGATTTGTTCAGGTATCAATGGGGACGTAAACTCCATGGCTTCCGATTGATTGAAGGCAGCTTCGGACGAGGACATGTCGTTGCCAAATGGCAGATCGCTACAGAATTCGCAATCCAACTCGACCCCCAGGATTTGGGCGATACGAATTCCGTACGAGGGACCGATGACACCCGGATCGGCCCAAGCTCCGAATTCGTCTAATTGCATTGTACCCATGTCAAAATCGAGATGCCGCCGTAGGACTTCATATTGAATCCAGGTACGGATAGTTTGATTTTGAATATTATTCAGGTTGTTAATGGCGTCGATTAAGTTTCGGGCAGCTGC
>JBGTHU010000659.1:0-2879 GCA_041745975.1 Mariniblastus sp. | reverse complement strand
TTAAAGATTGTATTTTCCATCGACTTAAGTAAAATTCGACCCGATAAACACAATTGTATGCATTTTTAAGGTTGCTCCAATGGAACGGATTCTACCTGAAATGTCATGGTTTCATCAGTGTTTCCGATCA
This sequence comes from Mariniblastus sp., assembly GCA_041745975.1. Taxonomy (GTDB): domain Bacteria; phylum Planctomycetota; class Planctomycetia; order Pirellulales; family Pirellulaceae; genus Mariniblastus. The sequence continues at coordinate 2,749 of JBGTHU010000659.1, read as the reverse complement.
ATGCCATCTTTGTCCCGATAACTCAGTTACCACACGTCTGCAGAAGGGATTCTGAACTTTAATTAGCTGCAAGTAGCTCTTCATAGTCCCCGCAACGTTGACTAAATTGAAGTAGGGATTTCGATGACGAAACAGGATTGTAAAAATTGGTTGCATATGGATCGTTTACCAGCAGTGGTTTGGGGGTTGTTTACCCTGCTGTTGATGTTTCGGCCTTCACCCGATCTGCAAGCTTTTGACTCCAGTCGGAATTTGCAACTTTCTGTTGCGCGATTGAATATCCAACTCGGTTCAGGTGACGTTGCCGAAGGTTGGCGAAAGTATTTACAACTCAACCGATTAGAAGCACAGGCCGCCAAAGGATTGCAAGCCGATTTGGCCACCCTGGTTGAACTACATCGACTAATTGATTCCCACCCGTCAGGTCACGAGTTCCAGCCTTTTGCGGATGTGAGATTGGCTCTGGAGGACCAGATCAATACACTCAGCCAAGCGACCGACCGCAGTATCGAGCAATTGCTTGCCGATGCCTTGGTGGGTTTTCGTCCGATATCAATCTCGCGGATGCAACAATTTCGAGCGCAAGCCCGCCTCGACCTGATCGAAATGATAAATTTCTATCGCCAGTATTTAAATCAAGAAAACTTCGACAATTTGGCGAATGAATTAGGATGGCAAGACACGTTAGATACCATCGACGGGATCGAGTTCGTACTAGCCCCTGAGGTTTCTGAGGGTTCACTCAATTCTCAAATCAATGAACTACGAGAGCAGTTACAAAAAATCGAACGTCAAATCGATGCCCTTCCTACGCTGCCCGATCGAGCTGATCAACAGGCGAAAGAGCTCGAGCAAGGCCAGGATGGTGTGCAAGCCCTGGCCAAGCAACGTCAAACATTGCAAGAGCAAATCCGCGATTTGACAACACAGCGAAATGAAGTCCGTCGCCAAGATCTTCCCCGAAAGCGGCAACGAGCCGAATCGTTGCGCGCATTGCTGCAAGCCGAGGCCCGTTTGGAAGAGGTGGAAAAGAAGTTGGGCGATCCATATCTGACCACCGGCCTCTACTCGCTGGGGCGGTTTACTCGAGTCTATGCCGCAGGCACCGAAGATAACCTGGAAGAAAACTACCTTCGTCGTCTGCAACGGTTGGCAGAAGACCTTCCTCGCTTGACCGACATTCAAGATCGCCGCTCCTTCGGATTCGTGGGCAATGCGATTGAGTGGTTGGAGAATGCTGATCAAGCGCCTGCACTGGTGGCAGCCTTGCGATCCCGATATGCGTTACCCAATGGCTATTTGTCAGTTTCCGGTGCGATGCTAAACCGCTTGGGAAGCCGCCCCGTCAATGAGACGCGTCCGGTAAGGGAAGAAGTAAAAGATCGAATCGTACAAGGATATGCCTATACCTCCGGTACGGTTAAATTTGACCTTATTGACGACCCCGATCAGATTCATGTGAGTGTCCATTCGCTGAATCAGATTTTTACCGATACGTTTGTCGAACAAGGTCCGTTAAAGATATTCGTGCAAGGTAATGGAATGGCGGAAGCCCGACGTAGTGTATTGGTCAGTGCCGGTGGCTTTTTGAGTGATGATCCTTATGCAGCCGCCAATATCGATAACCGGCTTTGCGGAACCAGTTCGGATTGCAATCTCATCAATCGTGTGGTCGATAAAAAATTCCAAAAGGAAAAGAACGAAAACGATATCCGAGCTTCCAGCCAAGCCAGAAAAGAACTGTTCAAGCGGTTCTCCGAAGAGACCGAAAAAGCCTTCGCAGATGGACGCCAGTCTCTGACCAATGCGAAAAATAAGAATTTGGCTCGCTACAGCAAGTTGCCCAACTTGTTTGCCTATACTCAAAATGAGCAGATCAACTTGGTGGCTCGACGGTTCTCCAACTGGAATCTGGCAGCTCCCAATCTACCGATGCAATTGCCACATTCCAACGATATCGATGTAAGAATTCACGAAACGCTGGCCACGAATTATCTGGAGCCATTGTTTAGGGGAAAGACTTACACCAATGATGAATTGGCCGACCTTTTCAAAGAATCATTTCAATCAGATGGATTTACAATCGGAGCCAATGAAGGGAAAGCGGATCAAGATCCCGTCCCTTTCAGTATTACTTTCAGTAATGTGCGACCGGTGCAGTTCCAATTCGAGGAAAACCGATTTGAGATCGTGGTCTCGGCTACGCGATTTACTCAGGAACGTCGCAGCATAAATGCTGGATTGACCATTACCATTCGCTTCAAGATTGTCGAGCAAGATGGTGAGTTGTTCTTGTTCCGAGACGGCCCGGCCGACTTGGACTATATCGAAGGTCAAGAAAAAAGTGCGGAACTGGTCGGGTTCAGATCAATGCTCAATACGCGACTCAATCCCGAGAACCAGGAAGAGTTCGAAAAAATCCCGCTGCCCGATAATTTGTTACCTCTGCAGCAAGTCGACGCCTTAAAAGATCGTCCCGAGGCCAAAAACATTTTGCTTTCTCAATGCCGCTTGGATGCGGGTTGGTTGTACTTAGGTTGGAACTACCAGGAACCGAGTAGCCTGCAACGCCCCGTCGATTTGCCGGCAATCAGCTTCCGTACCGGCGACCCCGACCGCAGCCGACAATTCGATTCGGCCCAACGGCCCATGGTTCGCGAGACGTTTCGCGATTAAGCTTTGTGTCCCTAAGGCATTGTCCCGAATTAAGTTCTGCGGTTTATTAGTAGCGGAACGGCGCGAGCCGTCC
>JBGTHU010000658.1:0-5516 GCA_041745975.1 Mariniblastus sp. | reverse complement strand
GGGCGGCAACCTTAAAGTGGGATCGAGCCAGTTCGCTTCATTCACCACATCGGGGATGGCTCGTATTGCGGTGGATTGAATCGTGGTGTCAACGGGTAGTCCCGCGTTGATGATGGCGGCTTGCTGAACGATGGTTGAGCTGCATTGAGCAAACGAATCTTGGCGACCGGCGATCAAATAGAATCGCTTCCGCCGGTTGGCGATCCCCAGTTGGGTCGGACAGAAAATAAATTCTTGCCACTCGTATCCAGCCACTCGCATCGCCGCTCGCAAATGATCGGCTGCTTGCGAATGTTGAAATGGTGGCACGTTTTCCAACAACAACCATTCCGGTTTGGATTGAGATGATCCTTTTTTCAACAACCACTGAATTAGATTTAACAACGCCGCGCAGCGACGATCAGAAATGTCTTTTCCGATACCGCGACGAGTAAACGGTTGACAGGGAGGCGACATCCACCAAACATCGGCTTCATACTCCGACAACCGATCCAGCGGCAGCGTTTCAATGCTGGCAATTTGGCAAGCGTGTGAAAAATTCGAAGCGTATATTTCTTGGCAACGCTGACTGATATCGATTGCCTGGACAATGGTCCACGGTGCCGCGGTTGGCATTGCGGACGATTGCTGCTGATTCAAACGTTGGCAGGCTGCTGCAAATCCACCGATTCCGCTGAATAACTCCAAGCAAGTTGGCATGAGTTGAAGCCCGTTGACGTTAACGGCAGAGCTAGTTTACGATCGGGCGGCGGTTCAACGAAAGGTTGATGCCGGTTGGTTGCGACCGTAGTTCGCCGCCTCACGCATCAGATTCGCTCGCTGCGAAGGATGGCTGTCGGGACGTTGAGAAGCGGTCATTGGCGCTGTCGATCGATTGCTTGGATGGTTACTTGGACGGGCGGTATAGGTTTGTTGTGGTCGATGTTGTTGATGATGCACATGTTGTTGCGGACTTTCAACCGGATTCGACGATCTTGAATTGTAGTGTGGTTCGGCGGGACGGGTTTGAGTGTATCTCGCTTCAGCAGATCGAGTTGATGCATAACGTGTCGCACTGGGAGTAACACCCCGATTTCCCATGGCGTATCGTGGCCCCGCTGGCATTTGCGGTCGCGATGCCTGCGCGGAACAAGACGAACATCCCTCGACTGCGGATGGGGCAGCGGCGGGGTAACGGCTGGGCAACACAGTGCTTCGGTAAACGGCATGATCAGAATAATGGTCGGCTTCAAAGAAGTGCCCGGTGCCGCAATCGTCACAACCGCAAGGAACCGATGATTCGTCTCCCGTGCAAAAGCGGCCGGACAATCGTCCCGAAAAACGGAGCGAAGCCAGCAGCATGCCTGGTCGCCATTGAAATGGACGGCTGGGAAAGGCGCCCCCGACAAATTGGTCACCACAGCAAGGATCATAGCAATCCGGTGGAGTGCTGATCCACTCGCCAAAATAAACTTCCCCACAGCCACCGCCGCCACAAGTCAACTGACGACGCAAGTTCCTGAAACCTTGTAATGGGCCGTAAGCCAATGGTCGCACATAGTTCCCATCACAATCATCGCAGTGCTCCACCCTTTGGGCTTGCAAATCCGGAACCAGCATCAAGGCAAACAACCACACTACCCAAGAAGTTCCCCAATAAGAAACAACGGTTGAGCGATTGACGGTTTGGGGTTTTTCTGCCGCCGAGTGGTAAGAACCTGAAGGACGATGGTTATTTGAGCTGCAATATGTCATTTTGGGGTAGCCTGTATTGCGATAGACAATGATCCAGTTACTGTTGATAGTTTATCGGCCACAACCCAATACAGAATCAGTAAAATCGCTATAATCGTTAAAATTATTGTGTTGTGACTGCGGCAGCCTCGACCTCCCTTCAAAACCCAAACGGCTAAAAAAATCCGATAAAAATATGCTCACCTACCCAATAAAAAACACCTTCCCTCGGCAAATCGGTGCAACATTCCGCTCGAAATTTCGAATGAATAACAAATTGCTGGCAGCAACAACCTGCTGTCTTCTTTCAATGCTGTCTGTTGGCTGCGGCGGGCCAGCGGAAGAGCGACCGTTGTATGGCGTTTGGGTGATCGAATCAGCCGACTCGTTGGCTCGGCGGATCGGCGCCGCCGGTAGAACGGACGACCGACAGAGGCAGCTCCCAGCCGCCCCATCCACAGCATCGGATTCAGGTCAAGCCGCCGACATCGATGCGGATTTGGCAAATCGCGAATCGCCCGTGATTGACGATGGTGATGCGTCCGATCCCCTTCCCCCTCGCATGGAACTTTGGTTTCGCCCTGGCGGGGTGCTGAAAACATTCACTCGCATGGGCCGCATCAACCCGGAACCAAAAACGGGACGCTGGAAACTGATCTCTCACCAAGAACAACCGCAGCTAATGGTCATCGAATGCGAGCTGCTGGGACAGGTGACGGAGCACGAAATCGACTTCATTGACGCCGATACGATTGAACTGATTCCACCCAACATGGCAGGAACAACTCGAAAAATCCGTTTTCAACGACAATCACAACTTTTACATGAAAAGAAAAAGGAATGACACCCATATGGCCGTGACGGAAACCGAACGCAATCAAGACACAACGGGAATATCAAATTCGGAATATGCTCCATTGATCGCCAAAGAATTGAGCTTGCCCCAAAAGGGCGTCAAAGCGGTGCTGCAGTTGTTGGCCGATGGCAACACGATCCCGTTTATTGCTCGCTACCGCAAGGAGGCGACGGGCGGCATGGACGAAACCGTGTTGCGCTCCATTGAAGACCGCTGGCAGTTGCAAAAAACATTAGATGCCCGCAAAGCCTTCATTCTGAAAACGATCGCTCAACAAGACCGTTTGAATGCCCAACTCCAACAACAAATTGAAGCTTGCCAAGATCTGACCGAACTGGAGTTGCTGTATGAACCCTTTAAACCAAAACGCCGAACCCGAGCCACGATTGCTCGCGAACAGGATTTGGAACCATTGGCTGAAATTCTCTGGCAACAACAACCACTGGGCGAGTCAAAAAAAGCGGTACTCTCGCGTTATGTCGACCCGGATAAAGAAGTACCCGACGCTCAAACGGCGTTGCAAGGGGCATTGGACATTGTGGCCGAAAGATGGTCGGAAGATGCCACGCGTCGACGCTGGTTAATCGAGCAAGCGTTTCAATACGCCCGCATCCATTCCCGTGTCAAACGGGGCAAACAGGAACAGGCCACCCAGTATCAACAATATTTCGAACATAGCGAGCCAGTTGGTAAAGTCCCCGGACATCGAGTGTTGGCGATGCTGCGCGGGGCAGCCGAAAAAATGCTCGCGCTCTCCATTGCCTTTCAACATGATCACGAACTGAACCGGCTCAAGCAAGAATGTGTCACGAATCGAAATTTTGAATTTCACCAAGAGCTGTTACAGACGGTAGAAGATTGCTTCCAGCGGTTGCTGATGCCGGCGACCGAAACTTCGGTCTTTCAACGCTTGCGAGAATCTGCAGAACGGGAGGCGATCGAGGTCTTTGGGAAAAACCTCCGCGACTTGCTGATGGCACCTCCCGCCGGACTTCGCCCTACCATGGGCATTGATCCCGGATTTCGCACCGGTTGTAAAGTCGCCGTGGTCGACGCCACCGGCGAATTCATCGAGTCGGCGACGATCTATCCGACCCCTCCTCGCAACGATCAAGCAACCGCGGAACAAACCGTTCTGAAATTGATCCGGCAACATCAAGTCGAATTGATCTCGATTGGCAATGGCACGGCCAGCCGTGAAACCGAATCGTTCGTTCGAGATTTAATCCAACGGCATGATTTGTCAATCACCGTTACCATGGTCAGCGAAGCGGGGGCCTCGATCTATTCGGCCAGCGAGCAGGCGGCGGCCGAGTTTCCGCAACTCGATCTGACCATCCGCAGCGCCATCAGTATCGCTCGCCGCTTGCAAGACCCATTGGCCGAACTGGTAAAAACGGATCCCAAATCGATTGGCGTGGGGCAATACCAACACGACGTCAATCAAACCGAATTAAAACGATGTCTCGATCGAATCGTCGAGTCCTGCGTCAATCAGGTCGGAGTCGATTTGAATACCGCCAGTATTCCGCTGCTGTCTTACGTTGCCGGCATTGGGCCGAAGCTGGCCGCCAATATCGTCCAGCATCGCCAATCGATCGGTCGCTTTGACCGGCGAGAGCAATTAAACAAGGTGCCCAAACTGGGGAAGAAGGCGTTTCAACAAGCGGCCGGTTTTTTGAGAATCCCTTCCGGTGAAAACCCTTTGGATGCGTCTGCCGTGCACCCCGAGCGTTACGCCTTGGTGGAAAAAATTGCTCGCAATTTGAAGGTCAGTTTACCTAACCTAGTGGGCAGTCGCGATATCTGTCAACGAATCAAACCCGCTGACTTCGTAAGTGATGATTGCGGATTGCTGACAATCACCGATATTATTGAGGAGCTGGCCAAACCAGGCCGCGACCCTCGCAGCGAATTTCGATCGGTAAAATTCAACGACCAGATCAAGGAGATGGCCGATTTAAAACCGAACTTGATCCTGGAAGGGATCGTGACCAACGTAACCCATTTTGGCGCCTTTGTTGACATCGGGGTCCATCAAGACGGCTTAGTGCATATCTCGCAGTTATCCAATGAATATGTCAGCGATCCCAGTTTGGTAGTTTCCGTCGGACAAATTGTCAAAGTCAAAGTCCAGGAAGTCGATCTCGATCGAAAAAGAATCTCACTGACCCGAAAATTTTAGGCTTGGTGTTACCGACCCTGGTTTGATCGCAGAATCCGGCTGTTTTAGGCCGAATGGTTGTCGAGGTTTGAAATAGTTGTTACATCCGTATTTCGGCCTGCCAGCCGCTTCTCGCAACCCGCCTCTCCTTCCTCAAAGATTGGACTTCAATATGATTACCAAAGAGTTACTTCGCGCCTTCCGCAACGATTTACCGATGAAACTCACGATCGTTCGGCTTGGCCGTCATGGCCCAATTGCCAAACAGAGTGATGGTTACTTCCGTTTTCAGTGTCCCAGTTGTAGCGAACTTCGGGCTACCGTGAATCCTCGCAACAACTTAGCGCACTGTTTTAGCTGCGGCGAAAATTTCAACAACATTGACTTGATGATAATTCAAGGTTGTGATTTCGTGGTCGCCGTGGACATCCTGAAAAACTGGCTGGGTCAGCATCAACGAGACCTCGGTCGCAGCAGCTCTGCGGCGCAAACTTCAGCCAATCGATCTCAATCGTAGCAACCGCCCGGCACAATCAACAAGCAAGCGACCTCACCGGAAATAACCGTCCGGCGCAATCAACAGAGAAGCGACCTCAACGGTAGCAACTCGGCGGGAAGTAAATGTAGAACAATTGTCCTCAATTGTTCCGTAGCTAGTTTGAAGAATCCATCGAGATGGCAGAACAATTAAGGACAATTGTTCTACACTCCTGCCAAGTGACAATGCTTGCTTTTTTTACTCACCAAGTGCGATCGCCTGACCTAAGCGATCGCACTTTTTTC